>CAYOTJ010000070.1:0-11228 GCA_964406855.1 uncultured Saprospiraceae bacterium | reverse complement strand
CGTTTAGTTACTCGCTGCGCTCGCGTTTAGTTGCTCGCTACGCTCGCGTTTAGTTACTCGCTGCGCTCGCGTTTAGTTGCTCGCTACGCTCGCGTTTAGTTGGCCTAAACGCGCAAAGCGCCCCTAAACGCGCGATAGCGCAACTAAACGCGCCCAGCGCCCCTAAACCCGCCCAGCGCCAAACCGCTCCTTCACCATACCCGTCACCGCTTTAATCTCCTGTTCTCGGCTTTTAGGGAATATAAGCAGCACATCGCCTTCATCCACAACAATGAAGTCATCGAGGCCGCCCGCTACCACTATTTTGCCCTGAGGCGCCCTGATGAGGCAATTATGAGTATCATAAACCAAAATTTGATCGCCCTGAATGGCATTGCCGTCGGCGTCTTTTTCTACCTCCTCATGCAGGCTTGCCCAGGCGCCCAGATCGCTCCAGCCAAACTGTGCCGGAATCGTGAACACATTATCCGCTTGTTCCATGATGGCATAGTCAATCGAGATAGAGCGCGTTCCGGGGTAGTGTTCCTGGATGAAGTCCTGCTCGGCAGGGGTGTTAAAGACCGCCATACCCGGCGAAAGACAGTCGTAAATATCAGCAGCATGGCGCTGAAATGCTGCCAGTACCACTTTGGCCCGCCACAGAAATATCCCCGCATTCCAGAGATAATCCCCACTGGCTAAGTACGCTTTTGCCTGCTCCAACGGGGGCTTCTCCGCAAATCGTTTTACGGGATATACGCCCGCTGTGGCCGACTGCTCGCCAAACTGAATGTAGCCATAACCCGTATGCGGATGATTGGGCGCAATGCCTAAAGTCAGCAGGGCGTCGTTGGCAGCCGTAAAGGCCAGCCCTTTGCGGATGTTGTCCACGAACAGCCCCTCGCTCGTAATGAGGTGGTCGCTGGGCGCAATAACCAAGTTGGCCTCAGGGTCTAATTGATACATTTTCAGGGCCGTATAAGCCACGCAAGGCGCCGTGTTGTTGCGCGAGGGCTCGCCCAGAATTTGATTGTCGCTCAATTCCGGCAAATGCTCCTTCACCAGATCCCGGTAGCTTTCATTGGTCACCACAAAGATGCGCTCGGCTGGCGCCAGGTGCAAAAAGCGCTCAAAAGTCATGCGCAGCAGGCTCTTGCCGTTGCCCGCAATATCCAGAAACTGCTTGGGCTTAGCCTCCCGGCTGGCAGGCCAAAAACGGGAGCCCACGCCCCCGGCCATAATGGCTACGTAAGTATGGTTATCCATGTTGTTGTTGAGGCGTCGAACGCCGCTTAATGATGAATGACAAAGGTAGTAAATGGCCGAAAGAATTATTTCTTTCAGATTTTTAGTGCGCATCCCCTCCCTTGGGGGTCGGGGTCGCTACGCTGCGCAGCTCGCTATTCGCTCGGCCCCTGCCCTGTGGAATGTACGCTTCGCTATTCCACGGGGCGAGGGCTGCCTCCTGCGTCGGCCCTGCTGCGCATCGCTTGCGCGGGCGCCTACCGCTGAACGGCCGCGTCGATAAGCGCCATCAACTGTTGTGCAATCCGCTCCGGCTGTCTGTCCTCTACCTCCAGGCGAATGATGCTTTCCGGTTGTCGGCGCAGCAGCGTGTGCTGATAGGCCTTGTCATAATATCGAAGGGCAATAGCGGCGGCAGAGGCATAGTCGTCGTTGGCCAGCGCTTGAAGTGCCGCTTGTACATGCTGCCCCCCCAAACGCTTGGCAATGCGCTGAAAGGCCGCCTCCAGCTCAGGGCGCGGAAAATGGGCGTAGTCTTCTACTAAGTTTTGAATGCGCCATGCTAAAGGCATCTCCAGCATGACAATGGGGGCTGCCAGCATAAGCCGCCAGAAAGGATCGGGCAGGTACACGCGGCCAATAGAGCGGCTTTCGTCTTCCAGCCATACGCGCCCCCGTAGCGGCAGGCGGCGCCAGGCGTCGTGGAGGATGTTTTCAAACTGTTCAACGCTGGGCTGGGGCGCCTCGCCCAAAGCGCCAAATGAGGAACCCTTGTGACGCGCCAGCCTTTCCAGATCAACCACTGTTTCTCCGGCGCGTTGTAAGGCCGCTAAAACACGGGTCTTGCCACTGCCGGTAGGGCCGCCCAAAATAACGAGCGGGCGCTGCGTCTGGGCCAATTCCTGCTGGGCCATTTGCCGATAGGCCTTATAGCCCCCAATCAGCGTAAGCACATCAAAACCAGCGCTGCCGAGCAGCCAGCCCATACTGCCCGAGCGCTGACCGCCGCGCCAGCAATGCAGCACAACGCGGCGGTCGGGCGCAAGCCGGGCCGCTTCTTCCACATAATGGCGAAGCTTGGCGCCGGCATATTCCAGCCCTTTGAGAAAAGCAGCCTCCGGACTTTGTTGTTTGTACAGCGTACCCACTGCGGCCCGCTCTTCATTGCTGAACAACGGCAGCGACAAAGCGCCGGGTATATGCCCATTCGCATATTCAGCCGGCGTGCGCACGTCCAGCAGCACCCGCTGTTGCATGGCATCGAAGAGCTCGTGGGCCGCTATGCGCATCAAAATGCCTGTATAATATCGTATTGCGAAATGATGTAGCGCACGCCGGCGGTGTCCTGTACCATCACAGCAGGGATCTTTTTATTAATGTAGTTCCGCAATTGGCTTACGGCCATATCCATACCTACCAGCGGGAAGGGCTCCGTCATAATGCTTTCCACCAATTGCTCAGCATGTTGAATCGGGTTTTCGAGCAGGTAGGCCAATACGGCGTTTTCCGTAATGGCGCCTACAATATCGTCGCCTTGTAGTACGGGCATCTGCGAAATATCGCGCTCTTTCATAATCTGAAAGGCCTGACGCACCGTATGGCTGGTTTGTACTCCAATGAGCGAAGCGCCTTTGCCTTTCTGAGCTACTAAGTCGCGTACCCGCAACTCGGCATCTAAAAAGCCGCGCTCGCGCATCCAGTCGTCATTATAAATTTTGCCTACATACCGGCTGCCGTGGTCGTGAATCACCACCACCACTACATCTTCAGGCGTAAGCTCGTCTTTAAGTTGCAGCAGCCCCGCCATAGCGGATCCCGCCGAGTAGCCCAGCAATATACCTTCTTCACGGGCTAAGCGGCGCGCCATAACGGCCCCGTCTTTGTCGCTCACCTTCTCAAAGCGATCAATGACGCTGAAGTCGACATTTTTGGGCAGAATATCCTCGCCTATACCCTCTGTGATGTAGGGATAGATTTCTTTCTCATCAAAGACGCCGGTTTCATGGTATTTTTTAAACACCGAACCATATGTGTCTACGCCCCAGATTTTATTGCCGGGGTTTTTCTCCTTGAGGTAACGCCCCGTACCGGAGATGGTACCGCCAGTGCCTACGCCTACGATGAGGTGGGTCACTTTGCCCTCGGTTTGCCGCCATATCTCAGGGCCGGTACTTTCGTAATGGGCCTGCCTGTTGGAGAGGTTGTCGTATTGGTTGCACCAGTAGCTGTTGGGTATCTCCTTACTCAGTCGGGCTGCTACGCTATAATATGATTTAGGGTCTTCCGGCTCCACATTAGTCGGGCATACGATTACCTCAGAACCCAATGCCTTCAGAAGGTCAATTTTTTCCTTCGACTGCTTATCGGTAGTGGTAAAAATACACTTATAACCTTTCACAGAAGCGGCTATGGCCAAACCCATACCCGTATTGCCGCTGGTGCACTCAATGATGGTTCCGCCGGGCCGTATGTCGCCCCGCTGTTCGGCATCTTCCAGCATTTTTAGGGCCATGCGGTCTTTGATACTATGACCGGGGTTAAACGTCTCTACTTTCATGAGCACCAGAGCGGGCACGTCGGCAGCCACCCGATTGATTTTCACTAAAGGGGTGTTGCCGATGGTGGAGAGAATGTTCTCGTGATATTGCATGATTAACTGATTTCCAATTTGGTAATACTGGTTAGTAATATTTTACCCATACGTAAAACCGCTGATCGATTCCCCTAAGCATCCGGGCAACTTTGGGCGATAATACCGCCACTACCTCGTCGCCATAGATAGAGTCGGGGATGCGACCCACTACTTTTAGGTAAATGACCTGTCTCGACATAGGGTTGTACACCTCAATCACCGAACCTACGGCGGCAAAACGATGTAGCGCAAAAAAGCCGCTCTGCTGGTTGGCGTCGCGGGTCCATACCGCCGGGCCCTTGTGAAGCCGGATTGTTTTTTCGGCCGACTCTCGAAAAAACTGCATCTTAAAGTTGTAATCAGGCCCGCCCCGGAACTCCCGCCAATCAGCCGGCACACCTGTTGTGGCCATCCATCCAATGAAGAGAATCTGACCCGCGTGCAGGTTGTCGCTTTTAAGCTGATTTCTAACTTTAAGACTGTCGACGGGCATATCAAACATTCTTTTGCCTACTCCATACACAGTATCGCCGTTTTTTACCCGGTAATAAACCCGGGCGTGCTGCTTAAGAGTAGCTGCCGAGGGTTTGATACGCAATACCGCCCTCAAGGGTATGGGCACCTCGGCGACGTCGCCCGGAGCGTAGCGCTGAGCCAGCCGGGGGTTACAGGCATAAAGCTCGTCTAACGTCATGCCATAGAACTTAGCTAAAGAGTACAACGTCTGCTTTTGTGCCAATTCATGGTGCAAAAACAAGTTACCGGCGGGATCCTGAGTGAGGAAGACGCTGTCTTGGGGCCTAAGGTAGCGCAGGCTGTCGCCAGTAGCCCAGGCTACCTGCGGGATTCCCGCCGCCAGCAGGGCTATGAGGCATAAAAAATATGCGCGCTGCATAGTTACATTGGTTTTTTGTGTAGCTTTCGAGGACAAAGATAATGATCTCATCCGAAATGAAAACAATTGGTATCATTCCTGCCCGCTATGCTTCAACCCGTTTTCCGGGTAAACCGCTGGCGCGCATCGGTGGAATATCTATGATTCAACGCGTTTATCAACAGGCTGTTCAGGCCGAATCCCTCAGTGCCGTGGTGGTAGCTACCGATGATGAGCGCATTTTTGATCACGTAACCAACTTTGGAGGCAGGGTAGTGATGACTTCTCCAGACCATCCCAGCGGTACAGATCGATGCGCCGAGGCAGCCCGACTCACACTCAACGGCCACTCCCCGGCCATAGTGGTGAACATACAGGGCGACGAGCCCTTTATTGATCCCGCTCAAATTGACGAACTCTGCGCGCTTTTTGAGTTCCCGGATACGGCTATTGCCACTTTGGCACGACCCATCACCGACGAAGAGAACATCATCAACCCCAATATAGTAAAAGTCTTGTTCGCCCCCGACGGCCGCGCCCTCTATTTCAGCCGTCAGGCTATTCCTTATCTGAGGGATGTGCCCCCGGGGCGATGGGCCGCGCAAGGGCTGCACCATCAGCATTTGGGGCTTTATGCTTACCGATACGATGTGCTGGAGGAAATTACCCGATTATCGCCAGGGCGTTTTGAGCGCGCCGAATCATTGGAACAACTCCGCTGGCTGGAGGCCGGATACACCATTCGAGTAGCCATTACCCAACAACCCACGATAGGTATAGATACGCCCGAAGACCTGGAACGAGCTGAGCAGTGGCTGAGCAATTTGTAGGAAATATCAATACGTCGCTGGCGCCACTCCATTAAAGCAAAAGCCAGTTGCATGTACCATCCGGATGAATGCAACTGGCTTCACAACATCTTTATAACAAGTCTATTGTCTTTTTAGCGCAGGTACAACCAGGCATGGCCGCCCGGCGCCTGCATCATTCGACGGTACATAAAGTTTTGTTCCAGTCCCTGACCATTGCCGCCCGCATCGCCGGCGGTTTCTTCCGCAGACAGGAACGCTTCTTTGTTGCCATAAGTGATAGGCGCCAAACCAGCCCGACTGAGCTCAGCGTTGACGGTTTTTAAATCAGTAGCCAGCATCGTATCAAAGCGCTGTTGTATTTGCGCCATCTCGCCTTCCAATCGGCGCGCTTCTTGTAGCTGCGAAGTTGAAGGAGCGCCAGGGTAAGTGCTGATTTTGTAGTAAAGGGTCGAAATTGACTCGCGAATTTTTTCATCCTCATCAATATAGAAATCCCCCTCTAATGCGACCAATTCAGCCCTTTCTTGGGCTATTCGGTCAGCTAAAGCCGTCACCACCCGTTGGGCTTTTGCTTTCAGGCCTACTGCGGCCCGGGCCTGTTTTTCAACCCCATCTAACACATGATAAATGTAGGCCAACTGCTCGCTCATGCCATAGAGCGCCATGAGTGTTTCGCGCTGGGTTTTTCGCTCAGCTTCGGTATAGGGAGCATCGGCATCGTAAGTTAGTGTAAAGTTGGTGCTAAAGGTTTCGTTGCCTTTTACCAGGCGGAGTTCGTAAGTGCCGGCTTCGAGGTTGGGTCCAAACAGCGAGCCAAACAACGCCATCCGGTTTTTAGTAGGCGCAGCGCGAGGCGGCTTGATGGAAGTGGGCATCTCAATAACATTAATACCCGCCGACTTACCCGCAGGCAGGGTGCGCAGCAGTTGGCCGTCTTTGTAAACCTCTGCATACAGTTGGCCGAACGTGTGGCGGCGATTCATATAATAGGCTACTTGTGCCGACGATGACGGGTTGCCGCCAATGAAATCAGCTGATCCTCCGAACCAACCGCCGCCGGCTCCGGGGTCGCGCAATACAGTGGGCTGCCCTTCCAGAAAAGCCAGTGGCTTGGCGGCCAGTTCGCTGTTGATCTGACGCAGTGGGGCCAGATCATCAATCAGAATGACCCCGCGGCCATGGGTAGCCAATACCAGCGCGTGGTCGCGCGGGTGAATGACCATGTCATGCACAGGTACCTTCGGCATGTTATTGGCGAACCTTGCCCACGATACGCCTCCGTCAATGGAAATGTACAACCCGAATTCAGTGCCCAGGAACACCAACTGAGGTTGCACCAGATCCTGCCGTACACTAAAGGCATAGCCGCTGATATCCGAAGTAGCAAGGCTCGCCCAGGTTTTGCCATAGTCGGTGGTGCGGTAGAGGTAGGTTTTCATATCCCCGGTGCGGTGGCCGTCGAAAGTTACAAAAGCAGTAGCGGGGTCGTGTGGGCTGGGCTCAATGAAACTCACCCAGGTATTAGCCGGCAAACCAGGCACGTTAGGCGCTACGTTGGCCCAGGTTTGGCCGCCGTTAGTGGTCACTTGAAGGTTGCCGTCATCGGTGCCCGCCCAGATTACCGATCCATTGCGCGGGCTTTCAGCTACGGCATAAATGGTACAGTGGTTTTCAGCAGTGGAATTGTCGATGGTGAGGCCGCCCGACTCAAACTGCCGCTGCTTGGCAGGGTCGTTGGTGGTGAGATCGGGAGATATGCGCTTCCAACTGTCGCCCATATCGTCGCTCATAAAAAGGTACTGGGCTGCAAAGTACATGCGCTCAGGGCGGTTGGAGCTAATGTGGATGGGGGTGTTCCAATTGAAACGGTATTTGTCTTCACCGGCTTGTGGGTAGGGAGCTATGGATTTGGCCTGACCCGTAACCTTGTTATAGCGCACCAGATTGCCGCCTTGGTATTCACTGAAGATGATGTCTTTGTTGACGGGGTGTCGGAAAGAGTAAAAGCCGTCGCCTCCATAGCTTGATTTCCAGTCGGAATTCGTGATGCCGCCCGCCTTCCGGCTGGGGGCATACCACGAACCATTGTCCTGAAGCCCTCCATAAACATTAAAAGGCTGATCATTATCCACACTAACGTGGTAAAACTGTGAAACCGGCAGGTTCATCCACATGCGGAAGGTACGGCCGCGGTCAAAACTCTCATACATCCCCCCATCGGTGGCCACAAGCAGGTGCTTGGTGTTATTGGGGTCGATCCAAACGTCGTGCATATCCGAGTGTACCGTGCCATCTACCTGTCGGAAAACATTACCCCTGTTTTCGCTGATGATGGCTTGCAAGCCACACTTAACAACAATGCTGTCATTCTTGGGGTCTACAATGATGTTGGAGAAGTAAAAAGGACGAACGGTGGTATTAAAATCATTGCTGACCTTGCGCCACGAAGCGCCGGCATTTTCGCTCAGGTAAAGCCCTCGCTTATCTAAACTTTTACATTCCAGAGAAAGATAAATGACGTCGCCGTTGGAAGGCGCTACCGCTACGGCCATCCGGCCCAGCTTTTCGTCGGGCAAACCGTTGTGGATTTTATTCCAGTTTTGGCCGCCATCGGTAGTTTTATACAACGCGCTGCCGCCCGTGAAGCCCGAGTCGAAAAACCAGGGGTAGCGACGAAAACTCCACATAGCCGCATAGAGCACATCCGGGTTGCGGGGGTCTATGGATAGGTCGGCAGCACCTGTATTCTCATCTAAATAGAGTATTTTTTTCCAGCTTGCGCCGCCATCGGTGGTTTTGAATACGCCACGCTCTGCACCTGGGCTCCACAATGGCCCCAAAGCAGCTACATATACTACATCGGGGTTAGTAGGGTGTATGATGATGTCGGCAATGCTCTCGGTGGCGCTCAAACCCATATTTTTCCACTCGCTGCCGGCATTGGTAGATTTGTAAACGCCGTCGCCTATGGATACGCTGTTGCGGGGCCAAGGCTCGCCCGTACCTACCCACACCACATCGGGGTTAGAGGGCGCAAGCGCTACTTTGCCGACGGCCTGGCAGTAGTCGTCAAAAACAGGACGAAAAGTAGTGCCTCCGGAAACCGACTTCCACAAGCCGCCACTGGCCGAGCCCACATATACAATTTCAGGTTGGTTGGGCACAACGGCAATGCTGCTTATGCGCCCGCTCATCGCCGCAGGGCCAATCTGGCGCGCGCGCACAGCCCCAAATAAAGATGAATTGGTACGCAATGCCTGGGCCGACGACACTGTGGTAGCGCCCAGTACCAATAGCGCAGTAGCCAAAAGAGATAAGAACTGCCTCATGGTTAGTGCTATTAAAAATCAGGGCTCAGCTGAAAGCCAAACCCTGATGTACGTTTAAATGGAATTGGAATGCCAAGGATTTTGGATGTACTATTCAGACTACTTAGCCGGGAAAGTAAATAAATCGTCGGCCATTTCCTCGTTTAGAGCAATGGACTTAATGGTTATCTTCTGCTGCGACTGCCCATTGAATTTGGTTTCAATGAAGTGGGGAAACATAATGCCGCCTACTTCCTGATAGTCGCTTACATAAGTCTCTACAAACTGACCTTTAGCATCACCGGTGCTGATGGTTGTTTTCACCATGATGGGCACGTAAAACTCCTGATCGAAGTAGTGGTACTCCACATCGCCATTTTTCTTGGTAAGCTTGAGCACATGGCACTTGGCGCCTTCTACCTCTTCTTCACCGCTATATTCTACCTGATGGCCTTTGGTCTTGTAGTCCATAAACTCACTCTCAAAGGTCTGCTTGGTAAAATCCTGAGCCATTTCGTCGGGCATGGGCTGAGGGTCCGGGCCGCCCATGAACGGATTAATCCACCAGGCTGTTGTCCCATCATAGGCCTGTACCAATGTCTGGCCTTGGATACTCACCACAATGCGCTGTTTGTTCGGCGCCATTTGATAGATGGTGCCCGGAAATTCCATAGGGCCCATCGTCATAATACCCTCCATTTTCATACTGCGGAGGTTCTTCCATTTATCGAGACCGCCCGTATTTTCAAAGTACTTAGCCAAAATGGCGTCAACGCCCGGTGCGCTTTGGGCGCTAAGGCCGGCAAAGCCTATGCACGCCACCAACAAAAAGGAAAGTTTCTTGAGCATGGTTGTATTGATTAAGATTTGATGGCAAATTAAATACCGGCCTGTCTTTATTGTTCGCATTTATCGATAAAAGCGGCCTAAAAGTCGTCAATTTTACGCGGAAGCCTTGCCCAATGCGCCGTTTTTTGCAAAAATGGCGCAGCACGGATAAAAAAAATCATCCATTCATCGACCCAAACAGACCGATCAGGGGTAAAACAGCTACGCTGCAAAAAGCAGCGGATGTAGCCCCTAAAAACGGGTAATTTTTTTTTCACCTCACGCGTTTCTATTTCAGATGAACGCACAAAGCAGGGAGCAATATTTTTCCCCAACTTATTTTTCCTGCAAACGCGATCCTCGTCATCCATGTATTCCCATCTAAGTTCAAGGCTTCGGCTGGCTGTCCCCACAGTAGCGCCGTCGATCCTGTACTCGTTCCTGCTTTTGTACCCTCATTTAAGATTCGCGTAGTAATTAGTACCTAAATCGTTTGGACTTGGCTTTGTCCGGTCGTATCCCCTTGCGCCTGCGCTTTTGCCTGGGCAGGGTGCTACTCCGACATAAGCATTGAACCGTTGCGGCGGCCGATGCAACGGTAGTGTTTTGTGTGGATTTCAAACGTGGGATTAACCAAAATTTTTAACCCAAAAACGGAGATTTAACATGAGATCGTCATTCATTTTCACGCTGGGCTGCGCCCTGCTGTGGAGCATGGGCCTCTTTGCCCAATACGCAGTTGTTCGCCCTTCAGAGCGGGTACAATTACAGCGAAGCACTTTGGATAATGCCAATATCATTACAGGCCTCTTCCAGCCGTCGGCAGCACGTTCAGTCGCCGACCTCGACCTCAATAGCCCCTACCAGTTGCTCGAAGCCGATGCAGAAATTATGGAATTGATGCGCAGCGGCAAACAACAAGCCCTGCGGCTTCAACTTCCCGATGCAAACGGGCGGCCTCTAACCCTCGAACTGGTAGAAGTTTCCATTACCACATCCGATTTTACGGTAGTGGAAAGCGCTACAGATGAACCCGTAGCCGTAAATGCAGGCGCCCATTACCAGGGCGTCATTGCAGGAGAAGAAGGTTCGGTGGTAGCTCTAAGTTTCTGGGATGGCGAAATGTCGGGCCTCATCAGTTCGCCCAGCCGGGGCAATCTAAGCTTAGGTAAGCTGCCCGACAACGTCGGCCGAAACAACAGCGCCAATACTTATATCATTTATAACGACCAGGAGTTGCTGTCGAGGGAACGCTTCAACTGCGGTACCGTCGATGATGGCATTGGCTACACAATCGAAGAACTGCGCGAGCCGGCCGGGCGTGGGCCGGGCGATTGTGTCAGGGTTTATTTTGAAGTAGATTACGACATCTTTCAAGACAAAGGAGGCGTTAATGGAGCTGTAAACTACGTGACTGCCCTGTTTAATCAGGTAGCATTGTTGTACAACAATGAAGACGTAAAAGTACTGATTTCGGAGATTTACGTCTGGAGCACCTCCAGCCCCTATGCCGGTACCAGCAGTGGTACGCTCCTTACTCAATTTCAAAG
>CAYOTJ010000069.1:0-11232 GCA_964406855.1 uncultured Saprospiraceae bacterium | reverse complement strand
AGATGCCCGGGGCAGCGGTGGGAGCGGTATGGGGCGGCCCCCAAAGGCCGCCCCATAAGAGCGGACGACGCGGTGGCGGGCCGGGGGATGATGGTTGACGATCATCAGCGGTTGTGCGCCCCGGCCCGACAGCCCCCAAAATCCGTTAGAGGGCGAGGATATTTTCGACCTTGAAGGTGATGTTTTTGTCCTTGGCGGCCTCCTGGAAGTCGTAGAGGATGTTGAGGGCGTCGAAGTCGATTTCTACGGCCTGCGACCCATCGATGATGACCTCGCTATTGGCGGGCAGATCGTCGAGGGTTTGCTGGAGGCTGGCTTTGTTGAGGAACGACACATGCTCGGAGAGTACTAATTTAATGCGTTTTTGAGGGCCTTGCTCGGGTAGCGCCTCTTCGTGGTAGAAGTAGGGGGTGCTGTAATTGGTTTTGAGGATGTAAAAAATGGATACGGCCATGCCGATAAGGATGCCCATGAGCAGGTCGGAGAGCAGTATGGCCACAATGGTGACGATGAAGGGCGCAAACTGGCGCACGCCGCTGCGGAATTGCAGCTTGTACAGGGAAGGTTTGGTGAGTTTGAAGCCCACTACCAGCAGCACGGAGGCGAGGGCCGACAGGGGTATGAGGTTGAGTACCTGCGGTATGAGGGCTACGCATACCAGCAGCAATATGCCGTGGTATACCGACGACATTTTGGATTGGGCGCCGGCTTCGAGATTGGCGGAGCTGCGCACGATGACGGCTGTCATGGGCAGGCCGCCGAGCAGGCCGCTGAGGAGGTTGCCTACGCCCTGGGCCTTGAGCTCGCGGTTGGTGGGGGTATGTCGTTTGTGGGGGTCCAACTTATCGACGGCCTCTACGCTGAGGAGGGTTTCGAGGCTGGCAATAATGGCAATGACGACGGCCACTTTCCAAACGGCGGGGTTGGCGAGCCCGCTGAAGTCGGGCAGATTAAAGCTGGAAGGCGTGCTGCCGCTGCCCAGCGACAGGGCCGGAATTTCGACTAAGTGGGTATGGTTGAGGGCCATTTCGGCGCCTGATTGTGTAAAAAAGAAATTGATGAACACGGCCGCAATGACCGCCAGCAAGGCGCCGGGGACGATCTTTAGAGGGGGGATGAAGGCTTTGATGCGATTGTCCCAGGCAATGATAATAAGCAGGGAGACTACCCCAATGACCAAAGCGCCGGGCTCTACGTGGGTGAGGGCATAGGCGCAGGCTTCGAAGAGGTTTCGGCCGTCGGTGCCCCAGAAGCCGGTTTCTCCGAAGGCGTCGGTATCGATGCCTAAAAAGTGGGGCAATTGCTTCATGATGAGGGTAATGCCGATGGCCGCCAACATACCCTTGATGACAGACACGGGGAAATAGAGGCCGATGATGCCCGCTTTGGCATAACCCAGTATCAATTGGAATATACCGGCAATGACTACGGCAACGAGGAACAGCTCAAAAGACCCCAGCTCGGTGATGGCGTCGAGCACGATAACGGTAAGCCCTGCGGCCGGCCCTGTAACGCTGAGATGGGAGCCGCTGAGCAGGCCTACTACGATGCCGCCAATGATGCCGCTAACGAGCCCCGACATAAGAGGCGCGCCCGATGCCAGCGCTATACCTAAGCAGAGGGGGAGCGCAACGAGGAAAACGACCAGCCCTGCGGGGAGGTCTTTTTTTAAATATCCGGAGTATTGCATAAGTTGGGTGTAATATGTACTAAGCACAAAGCTACTAATAATAGTAACACTTTACAAGCACAATGGTAGTGATACTTCCCAAATTTAGGGCTGCCGCAGTCGGCTGGCTGTGAAATTTTCTTATCTTTGCTGCCGCCATAGGCGAACTGCCTTTGGCTGATTTTTTTAGATCAAACAACCAGGTCCGCTCGCCAAGTGAATTGGTTAGGGCCGCTTGCATGGGATTTTTATGGGGCAACAACTCTCGGCATTGGCCATCTTGGGGTTCATCGGGGCCTACTTTTTAATGCTGATTGCCATTTCCTTCTTTACAGGTAAGAGCAACGATAACAATAATTTTTTCCTGGCTGGGCGGCAATCCAATTGGGTATTGGTGGCCATAGGTATGATTGGGGCCAGCTTGTCGGGGGTTACGTTTATTTCCATTCCGGGCAAGGTAGGCGCTACGGGCGCAAACCAGTATTTTTCTTATTTGCAGGTGGTGATGGGGTATATGCTGGGTTATGCGGTTATTGCGCTGGTGCTGATGCCCATCTACTACCGCCTTCGCCTTACCTCCATCTATGGCTATCTGGAGCAGCGCTTAGGGCATTATTCCTATAAGACGGGGGCTTTTTACTTCCTTTTGTCCCGGATGATCGGGTCTTCTTTCCGGCTTTATTTGGTATCTATTGTTTTGCACAAATTTGCCCTTGAGCAATTGGGGGTTCCCTTTTGGGCTACGGTGGCAGGCACGCTGCTGCTGATATGGGCGTACACTTTCAGGGGGGGGCTCAAGACGATTGTTATTACCGATACCATTCAGACGGCGGCCATGCTTGGGGCCGTAGCCATTACCATTGCTTTCATCAGCGGTGCGATGGAAACCTCGCTGGGCGGCTTGGCGGAGATGATCGTCAACAGCCCATACAGCCAGGTCTTTTTCTTTGAAGGCGGCTGGAGCGACCCCAACAACTTTTTTAAGCAGTTCATCAGCGGAGCCCTTATTACCATCGTTATGACAGGGCTGGACCAGGATATGATGCAAAAAAATCTGAGTTGCCGCAGCATAGGCGAAGCGCAGAAAAACATGCTCACTTTCTCGATTATCCTTTTTTTAGCGAATATTCTTTTTCTCGCACTGGGCGCCTCGCTTTACATTTACGCCACCAGCGTGGGGTTGGACATACCCAAACAATCGGACTATCTTTACCCGACAATTGCTTTGGAGCATCTTTCGCCGGTAGCGGGTATCGTGTTTATATTAGGGCTCATTGCGGCGGCTTACTCCAGTGCCGATTCTACACTTACAGCGCTTACCACTTCTTTTTGCATAGACTTTCTCAATTTTGAGAAGAGCGACCTCGATGAAGCCGCCCAAAGGCGTACCCGTGCGTATGTGCATATTGGGTTTTCGGTACTTACATTGTTGGTTATTCTGGGTTTTTACGCCTGGAACAACGATGCGGTCATCAACAAGCTGTTTGTGGCGGCCGGCTATACCTATGGGCCGCTGCTGGGCTTGTTTGCCTTTGGTATACTTACATCGCTCAAAGTCAGGGAAGTGCTTGATCTGTCGGTTTACGGGTGGGGGCGCTGGATACCGCGCCCATTGCAGCGCATCAATCTGGTGGTGATCATCTGTGTGCTGTCGCCTATTGCTTCTTACTTTATAGAGATGAACTCGGCCAGGCTGCTCTTTGGCTTTACGTTTGGCTTTCTGATCATCGCTCTGAATGGCTTGCTTACTTTTTTGGGGCTGTTGGCCATTTCTTACCGCGATTATGAAGAAAGACTTGAAGGTCATCCTCCTTATGAAGCGGCAGAGTAGGGGCTTAGTCAAGGGCTTTTTCAGGGTGCCGAAAACACAGTAAGGGCGCAAATGAAGTGTAAGTAATCGCTATTATTTCTTACCTTGCGGCGTTTTTGGCAATAAGCAGGCCAAAGCATTCGCAAACCGACAGGCATGACAAAGATTCACGCAGCTATTACGGGGGTGCAGGGGTATGTGCCCGACTATGTGTTGACCAACGCAGAGTTGGAAAAAATAGTAGATACGTCCGACGAGTGGATCACCACCCGCACCGGCATCAAAGAGCGCCATATCCTGAAGGGCGAAGGCTTAGGCGCATCCTACATGGCCATTGAAGCCGTAAAGGGGCTGCTGGCCAAAACCAAAACGGCTCCTGAAGAAGTGGAGCTGGTGGTTTGCGCAACCGTCACCGGCGATATGGTTTTCCCGGATACGGCCAACCTCGTGGCGGCGGCTACCGGGCTTAAAAATGCTTTTTGCTTTGATGTCAATGCTGCCTGCTCAGGCTTCCTGTACGCCCTTACGGTAGGCTCCAAGTTTATTGAGAGCGGTTCGCACAAAAAAGTCATCGTCATTGGCGTCGACAAGATGTCGTCGATCATTGACTATACCGACCGCACTACCTGCGTTATCTTTGGCGACGGAGCGGGCGCTGTTATGCTCGAACCCACCGAGGAGAGCGTAGGTATCATCGATTACATTCATCACAGCGATGGCTCGGGGGCCGAGTTTTTGCACATGAAGGCAGGCGGATCCCGCTACCCGGCTACCATTGATACGGTGATGGCCCGCGAGCATTTCGTATACCAAAACGGCGCGCCTGTTTTTCGCGCCGCTGTGTCGGGTATGAGCGATGTGGTTACGCGTGTGATGGAACGCAATGGTTTGCGTACGGAAGACATCGCCTGGTTAGTGCCGCATCAGGCCAATAATCGCATCATAGAAACGGTGGCCCGCATGGCTAATTTCCCTATGGAGCGCGTTATGGTTAACATACATCGATACGGCAATACTACTGCCGGCACCCTGCCTTTATGCCTGTGGGATTATGAAAACCAATTGCACAAAGGCGATAACATCATACTGACGGCCTTTGGCGGTGGGTTCACCTGGGGCGCCGTTTACCTCAAATGGGCTTATAACTAAGACAAACTAAATGGCAAAGGCGCAGCGTCCGCAACAGAATTTTCGGCAAAGCCGGGCTCGCAATGCCGGGCCTCCCCCCGCTATCAAACGGAGCGAATCGGATGCCGAAGGCATGCGCCTCAACAAGTATGTGGCCCATTGCGGTATCTGTAGCCGCCGACAGGCCATAGACCTCATTAAAAAGGGGGAAGTGACGGTTAACGGACAGGTGATGTACGAGCCCGGCTATACCGTAGCCAAAACCGATGTAGTGGCCTACAAGGGGGAGGTTATCCGCCCCGAAGCCAATCTCGTATACATTCTACTCAATAAACCCAAAGGCATCATTACTTCTGTGAAGGACGAAAACGGCCGCAAAACAGTGATGGACCTGCTGGGCGATCGCGTTACAGAGCGGGTTTTTCCCGTAGGGCGTCTCGATCGGGATACCACGGGACTGCTGCTGCTGACCAACGATGGCGATCTGGCCAAAAAGCTCACCCACCCCAGCCACCGCGTGCCTAAAGTATATCAGGCTACCCTCGATCGGGCCCTCACCAAAGCCGATCTGGAAAGAATACAACAGGGGCTTACCCTCGATGACGGGCCTATTAAAGTAGAGTGGGCGAATTATACAAACGAAAAAGACCGCGATAACGTGAGCCTCGAAATTCATGTGGGTCGCAACCGCATCGTGAGGCGCATCTTTGAGCATTTGGGGTATACGGTACTCAAACTCGACCGCACTTATTTAGGCGGGCTCACCAAGAAAGACCTGCCCCGAGGCTATTTTCGCTACCTTACGCCCAAGGAGATAGTCATGGTCAAACATTTTATCCAGTAAACATTTTTTTCCTTTCAGGGCTTACCTGCTTACCGGCCGAGAATCTTTACCTTTATGGCGCAAATTTCTCCAGTTGTACACATGGCGCCAAATGCGGTTTTGCACTCTTCTTTCAATGGGTGTCCGTCTGGCCCGGGCTAAACAAAAAAGTCAACGTCATACATAACCATGATAGAAGTAAAGCTCTTTTCCGGCTCAGATTCCCGCTATCTGGCTGAAAAAATCGCCGATTATTACGGTCAGTCTCTCGGCGATCTCAAAGTAAACCGCTTCAGCGATGGCGAAATGCAGCCCGTCATCAATGAGTCGGTCAGGGGCGCTTTCGTCTTTTTCGTCGCTTCTACTTTTCAGCCCCACGAAAACCTCATGGAACTGCTGCTGATGATTGATGCCGCCAAGCGCGCTTCAGCCGGCTATATCACGGCGGTTATCCCTTATTTTGGCTACGCTCGCCAAGATCGCAAAGACAAGCCCCGTGTGCCCATTTCAGCAAAATTGATTGCCAACCTGCTACAAGCGGCCGGCGCCGATCGCATTATGACGATGGATTTTCACGCCGACCAAATTCAGGGCTTCTTCGATATCCCCGTCGACCACCTGCGCAGCGAGGCCATTTATATGCCCTACCTTCAGGAAAACATCGACCTGACCAATGTTGTCTTCGCCTCCCCCGACGTAGGCGGCGTGAAGCGCACCCGGGCTTATTCCAAGCACTTTGGCAAAAGCTTGGTCATTTGCGATAAATACCGCAAAAAAGCCAATGAAATAGCTGAAATGACGGTCATTGGCGAAGTGGAAGGAGCCGACGTCATTCTCATCGACGACCTCGTAGATACGGCGGGCACGCTTTGCCGGGCAGCAGATATCATCATGAAAAAAGGCGCCCGCAGCGTAAGAGCGCTTTGTACCCATGCCGTGCTGAGCGGCAACGCCTACGACAATATCGAAAATTCATCATTGCTGGAGCTCATCGTTTGCGACACCATACCGCTGCGGCAAAGCTCGCCCAAGATCAAGGTGCTCACCTCCTCGAAGCTCTTTGCCCGGGCCATCCGCAACACCCACGAACACCGATCAATCTCGGCGCTGTTTTTTGAAGGCTAATCCGGCTTACTCATGTCTAAGTTCAATTTGCCGCCCAGTTGGTTGTCCATTGGGCTGCTGGCGTTGTCCAACCTGTTTATGACCTTAGCCTGGTACGGGCATCTCAAATTTAAGGATATGCCTGGTTTTCACCGTTTGGGGTTGCCGGCCGTCATCCTCATCAGTTGGGGCATCGCCTTGCTGGAGTACTGCTTTCAGGTGCCTGCCAACCGCATTGGCTTTAAGGGCAACGGAGGGCCGTTCAGCTTAGTTGAGCTCAAGGTGCTTCAGGAGGTCATCACCCTGGTGGTGTTCACCGTTTTTACATTGCTGGTGTTCAAGACGGAGAGTTTCCGACTCAACCACCTCATTGGCTTTGCTTTTCTGGTGGCGGCGGTATACTTCATTTTTAAGAAGTAAGCACGTTTACTGCTGTCCTTCCGGCGGAGTCTCCCGATTGTTGAGCTTGTTCCAGAAGTCCTGCCTGCGCTGTCGGCGCAACTGCTTGCGGTATTCCTTTTCTGCCAGTCGCAGGATGCGCGCCTCGTAGTCGGTAGGCGCTTCGTCCGGTTGGCGGGGATTGGCATCAATGATGGGCTGGATAAATTCGGCAGGTAGCGCCCGGAGGTCTATGGGCGCTTCTTCCTCCGGCGACGGGTTTTGCATCATATCGAGATAATCTTCCATGACGGGCATCTCCGGCAGATAAGGCGGGCACTGGAGGTAGGCCGCCAGCGAGTCGCTGAGCGTAGGAAATGCGCCGCCGCGCCAGCTCTTGAGTTTGCCATCGCGGGATACCTTGCGCATAAAGCCGCCCCAGATGGGTAGCGCGGTGGAAGATGCCTGCCCCCGGCTGAGCGAACGGAAATGAGCCGCAGGGTTGTCGGAGCCCACCCATACGCCTACGGCGAGGCGGGGCGTAAAGCCCATAAACCAGCCGTCGGCCTGGTTTTGCGTAGTGCCGGTTTTGCCGGCTACGGCGCCGCCCAGCCCAAACTCATAGCGCAACTTGCGGGCTGTGCCGCTGTCGACAACCGATTGCATAAGGGTGATCATGATATCAGCTACGTCGGGTTCTAATACACGCACGCTACTCTTGGAACCCGGCCGGGGGAAGCTGACAATTTTTTTGCCGTCGGCGGTTTCTATACGGTCGAGGTAATGGAGCCGCCCGGGGCGCACGCCTCTTGCCGCAAAACCGGAGTATACCTGTACCATTTCCATCAGGCTGGCTTCCACAGCGCCCAGCGCCAAGGCGGGCATGGCTTTGATGCGCCCTTTGTTGATGCCCATTTGGCGGGCTAAAGTAGCTACATTGTCGAGGCCGGCGCGGATGCCTACGCTTACCGCTACGGTATTGATTGACTTGGCCAAAGCGCCCTGAATGGAATATGCGCCGCCATAATCGCCGTCGCTGTTGCGGGGCGAGTAGCCGTTGTATTGATCGTAAGTAGTCTGTTGGTTGGGTGTATATTCGCAGGGTAGCATCCCCGAGCGCAAGGCCTGAGCATATACAACCGGCTTGATGGTAGAACCTACCGGGCGGCGCGATTTTACATGGTCGTATTTGATGAAGCGATGGGCCGTACCGCCAACCCACGCCCGCACCAATCCGGTTTGGGGCTCAGCGGCCAGCAGCCCGGTATTGAGCATGGAAAGGTAATACTTGAGCGAGTCGAGGGGGCTCATCAGGGTATCTACGGCGCCTTCTTCCCAGTCGAAAATGGTCATGCGAATGGGCTCTTCAAAGGTCTTGCGTATTTTAGCGTTGCTGTAGCCCTGTTCGCGCATGGTTTTATAGCGGTCGGTGGCCAGCAGCGCCTGCTCA
Source organism: uncultured Saprospiraceae bacterium (assembly GCA_964406855.1). Classification (GTDB taxonomy): domain Bacteria; phylum Bacteroidota; class Bacteroidia; order Chitinophagales; family Saprospiraceae; genus JAUMBM01. Next base: position 2,870 of record CAYOTJ010000069.1, on the reverse strand, counting down.
AGGGCTTCCTCGCCGCCCCAGGCTTCGCCCTTGGCCCAATCGCGGTTGAAGTTGTCCTGAACTTTGGGCATATACTCGCTGACGGCCTCCTCGGCATATTGCTGCATGCGCGAGTTGATGGTGGTGTATATTTTCAGGCCATCGGTATAGAGGTTATAGGCTGAGCCGTCGGGCTTGCGATAGTCGGCCAGGATATCCTCCAGTTCTTGGCGCAGATGTTCGCGGAAGTAGGTAGCCAGCCCCTCGTTATTGCCTTCTTTCTGGTAGTCGATGGTCATGGGCAGCGCTTTGAGGGAGTCGGTTTCGCCTTCAGTGAGGTAGCCGTAACGCTGCATTTGCTTAATTACCACATTACGGCGCTCCAATGCCCGTTCGGGGTTGCGGTAGGGGTTGTAGAGGGTGTTGCCCTTGAGCATGCCCACCAGTACGGCCGCTTCTTCGATTTTGAGCTCATCGGGAGTTTTATTGAAGAAACGATGAGCCGCAACCTTGATGCCGTATACATTTTCGCCAAAAGGCACGGTGTTGAGGTAGAGGTTGAGGAGTTCTTCCTTTGTGTATACTTTTTCTAAACGACGGGCCGTGAACATCTCCCGTATTTTATTGATGGGCGTGCCCAGAAGCCAATAGCGGCGCCGGGGGAAGAGGTTTTTGGCCAACTGCTGACTCAGGGTACTTCCTCCGCCTGATGATTCGTCAAACAACAGCATTGTTTTGACCAGCACCCGAACCCAGGCCCGCAGGTCTATGCCGCCGTGCTGAAAAAAGCGGGCGTCTTCAGTGGCGACGAGGCCGTGAAGTACGGGTTCGGCAATCTCGTCAAGGCTGGTATTCGAGCGGTTTTCGATATAGTACTTACCCAACACCACTCCATCTTCGGCGTATACTTCCGAGGCCTGGTTGTTGCGTATGTTTTTGAGTTCGCCATAGTTGGGCAAAGGGCCGAATACGCCCAGATACACGCCCAAAATCAGCGGCAATAAAAATGCCATGAGGGCTGCGGCGCCTGCCAGCCCCAGCTTGTAGGCTATTTGCCAGCGGGTTTTCCCAGCGGCCCAGCGGTCCCAGCGATCTAATAAATATTTAGCAACGGCTTGCGCCTTGTTCCATGCCCACCGACCCATTTGTTCTAATCGGTTACCTTCGGATGATGATCCCTTCATGTACGCTGATATGCATTATAACGGCCGTCGGAGCCGCCCGGCGAAAAGCACGGCTTTCGCATGGCGGTATCAACGATTTCAACGGCAAAGATAGTATATTTACAAGGGGTATTGATCAGGTATTTCCGAAGTCTATTTCCGTATTGTCGCCGATGTTGAGGCTTTGGCGTATGCCCGTTATGGAGGTGTCGCTGCCTACGATAGACCGGTGCAATATAGCCTCCTGAATGCTGGTGTAATTGCCAATGATAGAGTCTTTAATGATGGCGTTGCTGATGGTGACGTCATTGCCAATGGTAACGTGCGGCCCGATAATGGAGTTGGCGATGTTGCAGTTGGGGCCAATATTGACGGGGTGGATAACAATTGAGTTGTCGTAGGGGCCGTGGTCTTCCGTGGCGTAGCCGGCCCGATCGAGGAAAATGGCATTGGTATCGAGGAGTACCGACTTTTGCCCACAGTCAAACCAGTTATCTACGGGCATCGCTTCAAACTGGATGCCGTGCTCAATCATGCGCATGAGAGCATCGGTAAGCGGAAACTCTCCATTGGAGCGGATATCGCGGGATATGTTGAAAGCCAGGGCTTCATAAAATGCGTTCACTTCCCGTATGGCGTACACGCCCACCATTGCCAGATCAGATTTGGGTATGCGGGGCTTTTCCACTACCCGGCGCACACTGCTCAGGTCGTGTTCGTCTTCCAACTCAACCACGCCAAAATGGCGGGGGTCGTCAACGCGCTTGACGGCTAAGCAGGATTTGTTGTGATAGATGATGCGGTGCAGATCGGCGTCGATGAGCACATCGCCAAAAAAAACGACAATCTCCTCGCAGTCCTTCCAATGGGTAGCCGACTGCCACAGCGCGTGAGCCGAACCTAATCGCTCCTGCTGCTCTACAAAATCAGCCTTTAGGTCGGGGTAGGCCTGGCCCACATAGTTGCGTATCTTCTCGCCTAAGTAGCCAATGATAAACACAAACTCCTGCACACCCACCGCCAGCAACTGGTCGATGATGAACGAGATGATGGGCTTTCCGGCTACCGGAATGAGCGGTTTGGGCTGGGTATACGTCAGGGGGCGGAGGCGGGTGCCGGCGCCGGCTACGGGTATAATGGCCTTTATGGACGGTGAGGGCATATTGCCTTTTTCTTATGAGCGCACTAAGGTAATTGAAAATTGCGAATTTGGTGTAAACAATACAATTAGTACGGCAAAGATTGCCGGGCCGCTTGCGGCGAGCGCCATTGCAGCGTCGCCTGTCTACAACAATCTTTATCGCGCAAGGCCGGGGGCTTGTTGTTTGAGGTGAGCCCGGGTGGGGCCTTCGCTCAGCCATACCTGATGCCAGCAAGCGGGCAAAAGATCGGCCAGGGCCTCAGGGCCGGGCAGGGCGCGCACTTGCCCGCGCTCGGCAACTCGCATAGGGCCGGCCAACTGATCGCAACACGTAATGACTAAGTTAGCGCCCGCGCCGGCGCTGTAGTTTTGATCGCACTGCAGGGCGTAGGCTAATAGATCCTGGTCGAGGATGGCGCGCCTGAGATGCCCCTGCCATTCATTATACTGATTGGTTTCGTTGGGGGTTGCTTCCAGTTCGGGCGGCGTATCTTCATAAGTCATCGGGCCGGCGCCGTGGCGCGTTTGATAAGCCCGGGTGAGGTAGTATATCTCGGGCATAGGCAGGCCATATTCCCGGATGAACC
>CAYOTJ010000068.1:10770-11304 GCA_964406855.1 uncultured Saprospiraceae bacterium | reverse complement strand
ACAGGAGAGGCAAACGGCCCCCCATAAGAGCGGACGACCCGACCCCGGCCCGGGCCATTCTGCCGGGCGCCTTCGGGCGCGGGCAACTGCCAACCGGGCCGGGGGCACGCCCTAAAAACACACTTTATGCCATTGAGGCTGCTGCCCTGAAGCCGGCCAAAAAGTACGGCGGCGGATCAAAATGTTATCGGGCTGCTGCATAAACCGGGGCGAATGCGTATCTTTGCCGTCTAAAAGCAAAACATTACCATGAGTCGTTTTCTCCAATCTTCCTGGATGGTGGTTACCGGAATGATCCTGATGGCAGCGCTGACCCGCCTGATGCCGCACTGGCCAAACTTCACAGCAGTGGGCGCCGTGGCGTTGTTTGGGGCCGCTCATCTGGAGCGCCGCTCGATGGCTATTCTTATTCCTTTTGCAGCGATGTACCTGAGCGATCTTTTGCTCAACAACCTCATCTACTCGGCTTATTTCAGCCACTTTACCTGGCAGATTGAGCCGGGCGCTTACATAGGTTTTGCGCTGGTGCTGGGC
>CAYOTJ010000068.1:9650-10760 GCA_964406855.1 uncultured Saprospiraceae bacterium | reverse complement strand
GGCTTGTGGATGGCTTATGAAGCCGGGCTGCCCTTCTTCTGGAATACGCTGGCGGGCGACCTGTTCTTCAGCGCGGCGCTCTTTGGCAGTTATGCCTGGCTACAGCAGCGCTATCCGTCGCTGGCGGCGTCTGACCGCAACAACTAACCTCTGTGGGCGCCGTGCCGCAGGATGGAAATATAGGCGCTGGGCCCGGAATAACTTCGGGTTCATTGGTGGAAGGTGAAGACTACTATCTGGAAAACGGATTTTTGGTCTTTACTGAAAAATACCTGAGCAACCGGGGGTATTGCTGTGGCAGCGGCTGCCGGCACTGTCCCTATCGAAAGCGCCGGCAGCCGTCGCAGGATGCTGCGGAGGATGATTTGACCAAACTTTGAGATTTTTCCCTTTGCCGACAACACTTCAATATGGCATTTCTGACCATTCAGGATTTTGAAAAACAGTTGCCTCTAAAGGTGATGAACCGCGGGCGACAGTTGGATAAAGAAGAGCGCATCAGCGAAATTACAGAATTTGAAACGGGTAAGTGGGAAGCCTATATCCAGGATGAAGGCGCTGAAATGGAAGAGGTGTTTGCGCACATCAACCCAAAGGGAGAGGTACGCTACTCCGATTGTAGTTGCGATTCGCCAAACAAGCCCCATTGCGAACATTTAGCGGCTTTGTTGCTGTTTGTGAGGCGCTCTCAGTCGAATGCCACCGCCGTTGCCCGGATCGAAACGCAACAGCAAGCTTCTACGGCCATTGTTTCTGAGTCGAAAGCAACCCCAACCGGATACTTACCCGAAACGATACGTACGGTAGAACAGTGCAGCGAACTGGCCCGATTGTTGGTTAAGGTACTGGCTGCCTATCAGGACGCGGTTGCGCCGCATAAAGCTTTAGAACTGGCTACTGCTGTAAGCGGGGTGAAATTATCTGCTCCGGAGATAGACCGGGTTATACAAGAATTGGTCAGGGCGGGTTTATTGGAAAAAGCAGGTCATAAGCAATTCAAATGCCCTCTGCATATATCGCGAGCCGTTTTTTATTACTATATCAAGGCCGATAAAGCGTTGATGCAGCGGATAAGCAAAGATGTAAGGCAGCAAAACCGCTTTTACTACG
>CAYOTJ010000068.1:2857-9640 GCA_964406855.1 uncultured Saprospiraceae bacterium | reverse complement strand
GACATGAAGGTGAGGTCGCAGCGGGAAGCTTTTTTGGCCATCATAGAAGATGACGCATCTCAGTTTTTGAGTTATGTGAGCGCCGTTCAGCAGTGGACGCGGTTGGATACGGCCGGCTTGATAGCCATCTGGGCGCCCGACGATCTGGACCCCTATTACATTGATTGCCTGCCATCGGGTATTATGGCGGAGCTGATTCACCTTAGAATTATTCTGGCGATGATCAGGCTTGATCCGGAGAAAGAGGATCCCTATCGCCGTCGGATAAGCGCGTTGTTGCACGAGATGGAGGGTTCGGACAGTTATAACCTGCCGCGTATCCTGTGTGTAGAGTACCTGCTGAAAGGCGATGAGGCATCGTTGGAAGCAACTAAAAAGCTGCTGCCGGAATGTGATCAACTTGGCATGACCGCCGTACAGCGGGTGCTGGCAGGGGAATATGATTTGGCAGACCTGCTCTTTAAAGAGTGGGCAAAAATGACTAAGAAGACCAATTTTTCTAATGTTACGCCCAAAGTTTTTACCTTTTTCTCCTTCTTTCAACTGATCATTGGTCTTCGTCATCGGGATAGCGGGCTGTATGCCAAGCTGCAAAAGCAGTCGGATCAGATGGAAAAGCAAGGTGGGTACTTCGCTCGGATGTTCACCTGGCTGGGCGCCCATTTGAGGTTTTTGCAAAACAGCACTACGGAGCTCAAGGGTTTGTTCCGCCAGAAAGTTCAGGAGGGCCTCTTTGGCTGGCCATCGTTGCTGGCGGGGTATTGGAGTAATCAGCAGGACAAAGTGCTGGCGCCTCGCATACAAGAGTTGAGCACTTTGCTGGCAGCTACGGGCTACACCTGGCTGAAAGAAGAAGTAGAGCTGCTGATTGCCGCCATAGAGGGCCGCGACTGGGCGCCAACGCCTGCGCATCCGGCTCCGCTGCATGCCATATCGCCTCGGGTAGAAGCCTGGGAAAATGCGCTGGAGCAACTGTTGCTGATGGTTGGCGCATCGGAGAGCGCCGCCCAAAAAAGTCAGGGATCCCGACTGGTATGGTTAGTGGATTTTGAAGCCAACAGCGTACAGCCCAAAGAGCAGACCTACGGCAAGGGCGGCTGGCTATCCGGCCGGAATGTGGGCGTGCAGCGCCTGATGAGCGGCCAGATAGAGTGCATGACGCAGCAGGATCACGTCATTGCTGCCGCTTACGCTCATCATGTGCAGGAAAGCGCCTATTGGTCGCCATCGGCCGAAGCCGTATCAGCGATGTGGGTCGCTCTGACGGGGCATCCGTTGTTGTTTTTGAAAAAATCGCCCTCCGTGGGGGTTCAGTTCGAGCGGGAAGAGCTGCGCTTAGTAGCGCAAAAAACCGAAAAGGGCTATAAGATTACCTTTAAACCGGAGTTGTTAGAGGACCAGACGTTTATCTACAAAGAAACGCCAACCCGCTACAAGCTAATAGTCGTAGAAGACCGGCATCTCCGGCTCATAAAGGCTATGGGCGGCAGCGAACTGTTGATACCCGAGCGGGCCGAATCGCAGCTCAAGCAAGCCATAGAAGGGCTGTCGAAGATTATCCCGGTGCAGTCGGGGTTGATTGCCGACGACGACCCCAGCATGCCTGTCATAGACCCCGACTCCCGCGTGTGCGTGCATCTGCTGCCCGTGGGCAACGGCTTTCACGTAGAGCTATACATCCGGCCATTGGGCTCAGTGCCGCCTTACTGCAAACCCGGCGAAGGTGAAGCCGGGATTATCGGTATGCTCGACGGCCAGCGGGTGAAGACCCAACGCAACCTCAAAGCAGAAGTGAAAGCCGCCAAAGCGCTGCGCGACGCCGTAGAGACCCTCCGCGACAACCGCCCCAAATCGGGGGTATGGGAACTGGAGGACGCCGCCCAGTGCCTGAATCTGTTGTTAGAACTGGATCCTTTGGCGCGCAGTGAGCAGATTGTGCTGGAATGGCCCAAAGGCGAAAAATTCCGCATTCAGCGCGTAGTGGGTTTCGATGATTTTATGATGACGGTGCGCTCCGGCAGCGGCTGGTTTGAGGTAGAGGGCAAGCTTCAGGTAGACGAAGAGCAGGTGATCACCATGCAGGAACTCATCGCCCTGAGCCAGCAGCAAAAATCGGACTTTATAGAGCTCAGCCCCGGCAAATTTCTGGCTCTGACCGAGGTGTTTCGCAAGCGCCTCAAGGAGATAGACAGCCTCATGACCACCCAAAAGTCGGGGGCCCTGACGATACACCCGTTGGCCATCCAGGCCTTGGAGCCTTTTGCCAACGAGCTCAAGCACTTTGAGTTTGACCGCAAGTTCAAGGAAAACCGCGAACGCTACCAGCAGGCCTTTTCCCGCTCATTTGTGCGGCCGGAAGGCTTGCAGGCCGATTTGCGCCCTTACCAGGCGGAAGGCCTGCTGTGGCTGCAACGCTGCGCGGAAGCGGGTGTTGGCGCCTGCTTAGCCGACGATATGGGCTTAGGGAAAACCATTCAGGCCCTGGGGTTGCTGCTCGACCGCGCCGATAAAGGGCCTGCCTTAGTGGTGGCGCCCGCCAGCGTATGCCGCAACTGGCTGGCTGAAACCCAGCGCTTTGCTCCTTCGCTTACGCCCGTCCTCTTTGGCGAGGGCGATCGGGCCGCCATCATCGACCAAGCCGGGCCGGGGCAGTTGCTCATTGTCACCTATGACCTGATGACCCGGGCCTCCGAGCACTTTACGGCTAAGACTTTTGCTACCATCATCCTCGACGAAGCCCAGGCCATCAAAAACCGGGGCACCAAGCGCTCGGAGACCGCCATGCAGTTGCAGGCCGATTTCAGGCTCATCATGTCGGGCACGCCCCTTGAAAACCACTTAGGCGAACTCTGGAACCTCTTTCAGTTTGCCAATCCGGGCTTGCTGGGCTCCTTAGATCAGTTCAACGATCGTTTTGCTTACCCCATCGAGCGCCTCAAAGACGACAACCGCCGCGACCAACTGCGCCGCCTGCTGCATCCCTTCATCCTGCGCCGCCGCAAAGATGAAGTGCTCAAAGACCTGCCCGAAAAAACGGAGATCACCCTCACCGTCGAGCTTTCGGCCGAAGAGCGGGCTTTTTACGAAGCCCTGCGCCGCCAGGCATTGGCCAAATTGGCCGGCGACGACTCTAAGGCCGGCGAAAAACACCTCCGCATCCTGGCCGAGATCATGCGCTTGCGCCAGGCATCCTGCCATCCGCGCTTAGCCGACCCCAATGCCACAATCGCCGTCAGCGCCAAGCTGCAATTGTTTGCAGAGTTGGTAGACGAACTGCGTGAAAATGGCCACAAGGCGCTGATATTCAGCCAATTCGTGTCGCACCTCGCGCTGCTGCGCGAAGTCCTCGACAAGGCGGGCATCAGCTACCAATACCTCGACGGCCAAACGCCCCTCAAAACCCGGCAGGAGCGCATTGAGGCCTTCCAGGCAGGGCAGGGCGACTGTTTTCTCATCAGCCTCAAGGCGGGTGGGGTAGGGCTCAACCTTACCGCTGCCGACTATGTTATCCACATGGACCCCTGGTGGAACCCCGCCGTAGAAGATCAGGCCACCGACCGCGCTCACCGCATAGGACAGGAAAAACCCGTAACGGTGTACCGCTTAGTGGCAGGAGGAACCATCGAAGAAAAAATTCTTAAATTGCACGAACACAAACGGGATTTGGCCGATTCACTGTTGTCGGGCGCTGATGTAAGCACTAAACTTTCGGCCGATGAACTGCTGGCGATGATTGCTGATGCAAGCTTTTAATCATACTGGCCTCGTTTTAATGCCATACCTCATACACGCCATATTACTATGAAAAACATTAATGCCTTGTGGGTAGGCCTGGCCGCCGGCCTCGTCGTTCCTTTTGTCGGCTATGCCATCATCCTGATGATCGATGAAAAACTGGGCCTCATGGACGGCCTCGGCGGCGGCGACGATCCCAACATCCAGGAACGCACACGGGCACTGCTGGCCATCTGCCTCAACATCATTCCGGTACAAATCTTCCAGCGTCGCCGGGCCGATCGCTCTTTGCAAGGGCTGGTGCTCATCACGCTGGTATATGCCGCCATCTGGTTTTATTACTACGGCAGCAAACTGTTGGGTTAATCATTCGCTATCCTCATGCGCTACTTCATCCTGGCCGGCGAAGCTTCCGGCGACCTCCACGCCGCCGCGCTGGTGCGCGAACTGCTTGCCCGGGACCCCCAGGCGGAATGCGTAGGCTGGGGTGGCGACCTCATGGCCCAGGCCGGTGCCCGCGTGCTTAAACACTATCGGGAACTAGCCTTTATGGGCTTCGCTGAAGTCGTCAAAAACCTGCCCGCCATACTGCGCAATTTTCGCCTGTGCCGCGAGCAGATCGCCGACTTCAGGCCCGATGCCCTCATTCTTATCGACTATCCGGGCTTCAACCTGCGCATGGCGCGCTGGGCTAAGCTGGCCGGCCATCGGGTATTTTATTACATCTCGCCACAGATATGGGCCTGGCACCGCAGCCGCGTGCATCAGGTGAAGCGCTACGTCGATCGCATGTTCGTTATCCTGCCCTTCGAGCAGGAGTTCTACAGCCGGTATGGCGTTGAGGTCGATTTTGTGGGCCACCCGCTGCTGGATGTGGTAGCGGCCCATCAGCCTGCTGCCGACTTTCATGCGCGCAATGGCCTCGACCCCCAACGCCCCATTGTGGCCCTGCTGCCCGGTAGCCGGCGTCAGGAGGTAGAGCGCATCCTGCCCGCTATGGCCGCTGTTGCCGGCCGCTTTCCTTCCCACCAGTTTGTCATTGCCGGCGCGCCGGCCCAGCCCGCAGCGCTCTACCGCCGAGTACTATCGGGCGGCTACCCCGGTTTGCCGCTCGTGCAAGGGCAGACCTACGACCTGCTCGCTCATGCGCAGGCCGCTCTGGTGGGTTCCGGCACGGCCACCCTCGAAACAGCCCTCTTCGACGTGCCCGAAGTGGTGTGCTACCGCGGCAGCGCCCTGTCGTATGCCATTGCCCGCCGCCTCGTAGACGTGCCCTTTATCTCCCTCGTCAACCTGGTTGCGGGCAAAGAATTGGTCAAAGAACTCATTCAGGACGACCTCAACCCCGATCAACTCGAACAAGCCCTTGCCCCCCTGCTTCAACCCGAGGGCAGGCAGCGCCTCCGGGATGGCTATGCCGAACTGCGCCGCGCCTTAGGCAGCCAGGGCGCCGCCCGAGCCACAGCCGCCAAAATTCAAGCTTACCTTACTTTGTAGCCCGACAACAGCGGGGTTCTGTTTTTTTGGGGCCCCGCCGCATGGCGCCCACTGCTTTGGGCATCCTGCGCGGCGCCGCCACGCTCTCGTGTTACTCGGTCGGGTAAACGTCTTCCGCCCCGCCCTCGCTACACTCGGTCGGGTAAATCTTATGGGCCGGCTATACGTTTATGCCCACTTATAGCCGCCCACATCCGCCGGCCCATACCGCTACACCCCCTGGGCCAGACAAAAGGGCGGGAACCGGGGCTACGCCGGCGGAGAAATCATCTTCCCGGAATCCGGGCTAATCTAATTTTGTCAAATAAGCGCACCGTTTTGCATCCATTTGCAGCTTGCATTGTTATAGCTTGACAAGTGGCGATAATTTTTTTAGCGTAAAAACGCAATCGGGTATGGTGCAGGTGTATGTGGAACCAGAGGTAATGGCAGAGATGAAGACCAATATCGGCAAGTCGTTGTTGGAGCTTTCCCAGGAGTCCTCGGTGATGTTGGTGTTTTTGCGGCACTTCGGTTGTATTTTCTGCCGGGAAGCCTTAACCGATATTTCGCGCACCCGCAAACAGATTGAAGCCATGGGCGTCCGGGTGGTGTTTGTTCACTTATCCGACGACGATACGGCATTCAAGTTTTTTACCCGCTTTGATATGCCGGATGCGGTATACATAGGCGACCCGGAATGCAATTACTATGCGGCTTTTGGCTTGGCCAAAGGCAACCTCACCCAGCTTTTTGGTCTTCACTCCTGGATAAGGGGTTTTCAGGCGGGCGTCATGTCGGGTCGCGGCTTGTCAACGCCCATTGGGGATGGCTTTCAGATGCCGGGCGTTTTCATCATTCAAGACGGTATTATCCGGGATGCTTTTATTCACAAACTCTCTTCCGACCGCCCCGACTACGTCAACCTCGTTCAGCAATGTTGCGAGCTTTAATTCCTGCCTGAGCATATATTTTTAGAAGGCAATATCCAAAACATTTACCTGCACGTTCACCCCGCGGTAGCCGGCTTCACATTGTAGGAGTTGATGATCGGGGTATTTGCGTCGGAGGGCATCTAACCAGCCGGATGCCATCTTCCGGTTGGGCTCGCTGATGATGAGGCGGCCGCCTGGTTGCGCCAGTTGATCAAAGGTATCCATCAAAGGTTGAAAAGCGCGCACTTCGTAGGCCACATCGGAGGCAAGGAGAAGCCGGGCGGAAGCCTCGGGCAGGGGCTCGCGCCAGTCCATAGCCAGAAAACGCGCCGGTCGGTTGAGATTAGCTTCCCAATTGAGGCGGGCCATAGCTACCGCTTCGGGCAGGTAGTCGGTAAACGTCACTTCTGCTGCGCCGAGCAAGCCGGCCACTACGCCGGGCAGGCCCAAACCGCAGCCTATTTCGACGACGGTCGTATCTGGCCTCACGGCTTGTTGTTGTACCAAATATTGCGCCAGTGCGAGCGCCGAATGCCATAAATCGGCCCAGTAGGGAATGCGGTCGTCTTGATAATCGGGATGGTCGGCGCCTTTGCCGATGAGCCTGGGACATGAACTGGCCGGCGAGGTTGTCGAA
>CAYOTJ010000068.1:0-2847 GCA_964406855.1 uncultured Saprospiraceae bacterium | reverse complement strand
CGTCTAAGAGTTCGTCGAAGTTGGCTACGCGGATGAGTTTTACAGTCAGGCCGGCGACCGCCAGCCGGATGGCCTCTTTTTGAAGTTCGATCATGGCCTGTTACGGGGTGTTTTTGGTGAGGGAGCCGGCGCCTACGCCCAGTCCGATAACAGTGCGCATGGCCTCTTCGGGTTTGACGTCGAGATATTCGAGTTGTTCGGGGCGGACGATGAAGATAAAGCCATTGGTAGGGTTGGGGCCGGTAGGTACAAAGACGGCAATCCGGCCATTGGGCATCTCTTCGGTTACAAAGCCAATCATGCGGGTATCGTTGCTGTACACATCCACCAATACCACCTGGCTGAAGGGCGCGCGGTCGTTGCCGGTAAACTGGCGGATGGTTTCGCGAAGCACGCTGTACAGGGGTAGTTTGTAGAGGTATTTCTCCTCAATCTCCTGAAAAAAGCGTCCCCCGAACCGGGTGCGCACCATGAGCCCCAGCAAAAAAAATCCTGTGATGACCACGCCCAGCGAAAGCAGATCGACGAACCAACCCTGGGCAATGGCGGAAAGGCCAAGTACCTGGCCTATGGGCTCAAGGATGGGCACCAACGACAGGAATACAAGGCGCACCAACAGGTAGAGGATGGCCATGGGCAACACTACCACTACGCCGCCAATGACAGTAGTGGTGAAAAACTGACTAAGCCGGCGCAACCATACGCGCCGGCGGCGCGAGGAAATTAAAGAGGACATAAAGGCTGGGGGGTTAATGGCTGCAAAGCTACCGAATATTAGGTGTTGTGTAAAAAGGATTAGTCTAAAAAGATGGGCAAGCGCAAGTAGTTTTTCGGTCTCGTCGAATCACAACTAAAAGCACTTCGCTATTGAAGCAAAGATACAATAAGACGCTGTGGCGCCCCGGGCGAGGGATGGCAGCGATATACCGACCCTAAGGGAGGTATAATAGCGAACAGCCCGACCCCGCGCGCCTGACTACTCCTACTGCGCCTTTGGCGCCGGCCCGCTGATGGGCGCGCGGGGACGCCCCCAAAAAATAAATCAGCCCCTCGGGGGCCCGGATGTGGCCATATTGAGCTATATTAGCTTTTTCAGGTAACTTAAAGTGGTAAACGGGTAATGAAATCACTGTACTTCCTTGGCGCTTTGTTATTGGCCTGGCCCACCTTAGCTCAGGACGTCCTGACGGGGCATTGGGCGGGCGAGTTGCCGCAGCCCAACGGGGCGCCGGCTTTTCGGTACGAGGTTCAATTGAGCCAACAGGGCGAGGCGGTCAGCGGCGTCTCCTTTTCGCAGTCGGCCGATGGAAAGCTCACAGCCCGTTTTGAGCTCTCGGGCCGCTGGGATGGCAGCACCCTCAGCTTGCAGGAGGTGCGCCAATTGGAGCCCAGCTCTCCCCAATGGTGCCTCAAATTTGCGGTGCTGAAGATGAGCAAGATGGGCGGATACCCCGTGCTGAGCGGCGACTGGACGGCCCGCGGCTGCCAGCCGGGCGCCATGAGCCTGCGCAGGGTAGGGGACCCCATCGTGACCGAAGCGCCCTTCACTTATGCCGGGCGCTGGGCGGGGCAGCTCTCGCAAACCGACCGCAACTACGGCTTCTTCTTCGAGATCAACCTACAGCCCGACGGTACGGGCACTTCCTCCATCATCAGCGAGGCAGCCGGGGGCGAAGCCACGCACCGCCTGCGGTGGGCGCTGGAGGGCGATGAGCTGGCGCTGACGGAAACGGAGGTGAGCGAGCGCACCGACCCCAACTGGCGCTGGTGCATCAAAGCCCTGCGCCTGCGCGCCAACCGCGACGGCGATCGCTACCATCTGGAGGGGAACTGGAGCGGCTATATAGAAGGAACCGACCCCGCCCGGGGCGCCTGTGCGCCGGGGCAGGTAGTGCTGGAAAAACCGGTGCTCTCTACCACTACCCAGGCCGAAATTCAGCCCGTAGTGGCGCAGTACGGCCAGGTGGAGGGGCGCCCTGTGCGCGTAGACCGGGTGGTGAAAGTGCAGAGCAACAACCTTCGGATAGCGGTATGGGACAATGGGGTAGTGGACGGCGACATAGTGACGCTCTTCCTGAACGGCAACCGCATCCTGCACGACCACCGCGTAAACAAAGCCAAGCGCAGCTTTCCGGTGCAGGTGGCGCCCGGCGATAACCTGCTCATCCTGCATGCCGAAGACTTAGGCGACATCTCGCCCAATACAGTGGCCGTCAGCCTCAACGACGGCGTCAGCGAGCAAATCATCATCATGAGCTCCAACCTGCGCGAGAGCGGAGCGATATTGATACAGCCATTTAGCAGAGAATAGCCGCTAAGAAAGCTTTTCGCGTTGGCCGTTGCGGTACAGCAGGAATCGGTCTTCGGGCTCGTTGTAAGCTAAGGCATTGCCTACGCCCTCGTCTACGGCGGCCCGGATGTCGAGGCCCTGCGCCAAACCGAAGTAAAAGCCGGTGGCAAACGCAATGGCCGCTTCGTCGAGCACAGCCGCCGAGGTGCCGACGACCCAGGCCTCGGGGACGGCTTCGGATACGGCCCGCGCCTGCTCGCCGGAGTGGCAGGCGTTGAAAACCACGGCCCGCAGGGATGCTTTGTGGGTGTTGACGAGCGAGCGAAAGGCGTGCTTGAGAAAGGGGGCGCCTACAAACTGGGCATTCCGCTTGTCTTCGTCGCTGAGGATGATGCCCGCTTCGTCTACTTTGTCGGCCTTCACCAAGTTGTCGCGCCCGGCCCGGGTGAAGGCCTCCACTACTTCCGTGGTGGTTTTATCGCCATGGCCGGAGAAGTGTACAATGTCTGGTTTTTCTAAAAATAAAAACTCGCGGAACTCGGTAGGCGTTACGGCTC
>CAYOTJ010000067.1:4709-11354 GCA_964406855.1 uncultured Saprospiraceae bacterium | reverse complement strand
CCCCAGTAGCCGATGTACGACCAGGGATTGTCGGGCTCGATGGTTTCCCAATCGAAGCCGCCCTTGGTTACGCGGTAGGGGTTGTAGCCGTCGAAGGTGGAGGCGTTGACAAACTTGTAGATCATGCCCTCGATGAAGGCAGGATAGGCATGGGCCAGCGCCTCCCAGTTCTGAAAGATGTCGCGCCAGTTGCCCTCGTAATCCAGCACTTTCGAGCCATCGACTTCGTTTCGGGTGTTGATGGTGAAGCGATTCCATGGTCGGGAGGGGTCGCCGTGGCGGCGGCTGAACTTGAGGGGCAGGTACTCAATGGCCAATCGAGCGAGGTCGGGGTCGGTATCGCCTATGCGCCCGAGCCCCAGGTAGGAGAATTGCTCGGGCAGCACGCTGAGCGCCGACTGATGTCGTTCAAAAACCCGAGGGCCGGCGTTTCGGAGGTAAGCCATGAAGTCCCAGCGCTCTATCTGATAGCCATCGTCGAAGATGCCGCCCCGCATGATGTTGAACAGCACATTGGCAAAATGGCGGGTATCCTGCAAGCCGTCGGCGCTGCATTGCAAGGCGTCGGCCGAGGCGGCGAGCCGCATCAGGTTTTCGGTACCCCGGTCGATGTCCTGTTGTATTTGCGCCATCTTTTGCCCGGGCTCGGCGGCTTGATTGAGCCACTCCATCCGGCGCACTACGGCGCCGTGGCTCTGATTGACGTCGGCCACAATCATCCAGCGTTGGTGGGCGTGGGGCGCTAAGGCCAACTGCGCATTTACGAAGTAAGCGCCTTTTTCGGCCTTTACGTCTTCTTCCTGATTTAGCTTGCCACCCCTGCGGAAATGCCGCAACTGGGTTGACGAAAGCAGGTGTGCCGGCGCGTGCAGCCCTAAGGCGAAGGCCACATTGGCTTTCAGGGCTTCGCTGGGCTCTGCCTTATCGACAATGATGGCGCTGAGGGCAAAGATACCTAAGCCCGAAGCCTGGTCGAGCTCGCTGCGCTTATAGGCATCGGCTAAGTTGCTGGCCCGAACCTGAAGGTCGCTGCCCACGCCGTAGGGCACAATGTTTTGGATACCGTCTAAGACATCCAATTGCCGGGGCCGGCCGGAGAGGTCGGCCAACCGGGCCTGCCTGACAAATCCAAAGGCGTCGCTGAAGTTCCACTGGTAGCGGAAGCTTAGCTCCAGGTCGTGGTTGATTTCCTCAAAGCACACCTTGTTGCCCAAGGCGTTTTTATACAGGTGACGACTGAAGCGGAATGGCCCCCCGAAGCGCTCCGACAGGGGCTCCCAAACAACCGTCTGCCCCTGGTGCTGCACCCGAATGAGGGTTTTGCTGCCTGTAAGCTCGGCCGACTCGGTGATCTTATCGTCGGTGTAATACGGAAAAAGGGCGTATTCCGAATTTTTCCGCCCTGCACTCAGGCCGCCATTGCTGGCAATGAACATCCAGTGGTCGGAGTCGCTCACCACGCTCATAAAAAACGGCCGAAGCTCGTCGGCATGAGCAATTTTATAAAAATGCTCCCCGTCGAGGGTAACAGACTCTAATTGTATGGCTTTGTTTTCCTGCGTCATTGGCCTGGTCGTGAATTTGCGCCTTAATTGGCTATGTTGCACACTGGCAGGTTTTGTGAACAGGAATCGTGGATAAACACGGGAGTCTGCGCACAAAACCCGCCGGTGCGAGCCATAACCTTGCGGAATTGTTAGTTGGCTTCCTGGTACACCCGCACGTAGTCGATGGTCATCTGCTGAGGGAAGGGCGTCAGGGAAGTGGGGAAACCCACATAATTGCCGCCTACGGCTACGTTCATGATGATGAAGAAGGGGTGATCGTAAACCCACTCGCCCGGTAGTTTATCGGGGGTGAGTCGGAGGTATAAAGTATTGTCTACAAAGTAGTCGATGTAGTCTTTACCCCACTCGATGGCGAAGAGGTGAAAATCGGCATCAAAACGGCGATCGGTAGAGCCGAAGCCCTGGGTGATGGCCGACCCGCCCGAATAGCCAGGCCCGTGTACCGTGCCGTTGATGAGATTGGGCTCCTGGCCGCGCAGTTCCATGATGTCGATCTCGCCGCACTGGGGCCAGTTGACGGTGGTGATGTTGGCGCCCAACAGCCAGAAGGCGGGCCAGATGCCCGGGCCGTAGGGCGTTTTGAGGCGGGCCTCAAAGCGGCCGTAAGCCTGCTCGAAGAGGCCCTGGGTTTTGAGTCGGGCCGAAGTGAAAGGCGAGCCGGCGAAAGTTTCGCGGCGGGCGGTGATGACTAAGTTGCCCTGGCCGTCGAGGGAGGCGTTCTCCGGTCGGTTGGTGTAGTACTGGAGTTCCTGATTCCCCCAGCCATTGCTGCCCGTACCGATGTCGAAGGTCCATTTGGCGGCGTCGGGCGACTGGCCGGCGGGGCCGTCAAACTCATCGCTCCAGGTCAGTTGCCAGTTGCGCTGCTCCAGCGTCTGGGCGGTATCGGCCTCGCAAGCCGTGAGGGCCAGGGTCATCAGGGCGCAAAAAGCGACTGCCTGCCACTGGCTGCTGTAGATGGTTGTGCTGAATATTTTCATGACGTATGCTGCTGGGGGGGTTAGTTATGGAAGTACAGGTTGTCGACATAGACGGTATTGGCGCCGGTTACCCGACCTACCAAAATGAACTGGGCAACATGCCCGCGTGTGGTGAGGCCCGCAAACTGGCTCAGCGGAATGTCGTAGCTGATCCATTGGCCCGTAGCCGGCATATCGAAATCAATCTGATGTTCTACATCGTCGTTGCCGCCGAAGACGCCGTTGGCGCCAAAGTCGACCAACTTCACCGCAAAGAAGGTGAAATCTGCCGACCATACATCGATGTGGAAGTGGGTCATACCCGTGGCGTCAATGGTATTGGCCACGGTTTCAATGCCCACAAAATCGAGGGCGCTGTACCGCTTCACTGCATTGCCGGCCACCGTCACGTCGGCTAAAGTAGCCGACGACCAGTCGGTGCGCCAGGTGTCTACCGGCACGTTGTTGTACACCTCGCTGAACAGGGAGATGACGTTGGCTTGAGGTAGCGTAGGCGCCGGCGCCGCTGCCGTAGGCGTAGTACCCCCGCCGCCGCCCTGGCGGTAGAAGTAGATGTTGTCTAAGTAGATGGTACCATTGCCGTCAAACTTAAACTGGATGACATCAGCTAAATTGACGCCCGCAAAACTCGACAGCGGAATATCCACGCTCGACCAACCCGTAGTAGGCACCGTGAGGGCAAAAGCCGTCTCCTGGGGGCCGGGGCTGATGAGGTATACATTGAGGGCCGTAGAGTTGGCCGTCCAGAAGTCGAGGTGCAAAAACTCCATATTCGATACGTTCTGGCTGCTGCCCAATTGGATGCCCTGATAGTTGAGGCCGGCATAGCGCAAGGTATTGTTGCCGGCTATCGACTGCTGGCTCACTACGGTAGCCTGCCCCCAGTTGGGGTTGAAGTCGGTATTGGCAACGTTGGTATACGCATCGCTAAATACCGAAAGCACATTGGCAGCCGGGCGGGTAGGCGTAGGCGCCGCTACGGTAGGCGCCGTAGGGCCGCCGCCGCCGCCATTGTCGTAGAAGTATACATTGTCGACAAAGACATTCGATACATTACCCGAAAGTACAATCTGCGCTAAGCGCGACCGCGATGTCAGGTTTGTGAAGCTCGACAGTGGAATATCGAGGCTGATCCACTGCTCCGATTGCAGTGTTGAGGCCGGAATGATGATCTCGTGCGAGAGGTTATCGTTGCCCTCGAAGGTGCCATCGGGACCTACGTCTACCAGCAGCACCCTGAACACCGACGAAGGCCCCACGGGGTCGGGCGTCCAGATGTCCATGTGGTAGTGCGTCATAGCCGTGGCGTTGATGGTGGGTGCCGTAAACTGGATGCCCACGAAGTTGAGGTTGGTGTAGCGCTTGATGTCGTCGCCGCCCACCTGCACATCAAAGGTCTGGGCGGTCGAAAACTGCCAGTAGCCATTGAAGAAATCGACGGGCACGTTCTGATAGGCATTGCTAAACACCGAGATTACCTTATCGGCAGGTTGGGTGGGCGTGGGCGCGGGCGCAAGGGGCAGCACAGGCGCGCCCGTGGATACGATGGTCAGGGAGCCTTCGGCGGGCCGGCCGCCCAAGGTGGCCGTAATGACGGTGGTACCCGCTTCCATGACCATAGCCTGACCCGATGCGCTCACAGTAGCTACGCTGGGGTTGGAAGAGGCAAAAGCAAAATAAGCCGGCGAAGTTTCTACCCTTTGGTCGACGCCATTGGGCAGGTTGGCTACGGCATAAGCCTGAACGGCTACCGTGGCGCCGGTTTCCGACTGCACCGTCACGTTTTCGCCATTCATGATGGCAGAGCGCGGCTGAGCTACGGTTCCCAATTTTTCAAATTTTACCTCGTCGATCCAGAAAGTGTAGCCCTCGCCGTTTTCGGGGCCTTCTGAAAAGAAGAACATCCCGCGCTCGGCCGTCAGGCGGGCGGCATCGGGTATGGGGATGTAGTACTTCCGCCAGTTGGTGTTCACGGCTAAGCCGGCGATGGCCGTCTGGTATTTGTTTTCGCCCAGGTCGTTGCCAAAGCCAATGAGGTCGATGCTGGCCGAACGCGAAGCTTTGGCCCAGAAGGTAAGCACATTGTAGCCCGAAAGATCGCGGGGGGCGCTCGTGAAGTACACCCCGCCGGCATAGGTGCCGGCCGGATCTTCAAAATCTGGCACTGCAATGCGCATTGAAGCCGTGCCCTCGTATTTCACGTCGGTATCTACCCTGAAAGGCCCGCACATCAGAGCCGCCAAAAGCGGCATAGTTGAGGCCGGCGCTGAAGGCGTCGATAAATACCTCCGGCGTAGTGGGGTTGGTGGCCAGTTCCAGCTCATCTACCTCTCTTTCGCAACTGGCGATGAGGCCCATGCAGGCCAGAAAAAGGCAAATGACGGGATAAGCATATATTTTTTTCATCGGTCGGACGGTTTTACTGGTTGAGCAGATTACTGAAAGATGTTGATGTGGATGTAGGTGCGTATTTCCCACTCGTTGCCGTTGTCGTAGCCCGGCGCCAGCGGATAGCACACCTCTTCGCCTGCGGGATCGATGAAGGTGGTGGGGCAGTAGCGGGGCGAGTATTGATCAAGAGTACGGTATAACCCCTGAATGCCGATGCGGGTTGCCGGAAGATCGAACCACTGAGGCTTGCCCAAGGTGGTCGACAGGTCGAGCATAAGCTGTGTAGGGAAGGTGAGGTTGAAGTCGCGATGATAGTCGAAAGGCCCCCAGTCGTTGCGCTTAAACGAGCCTACTACCTTTAGCTGGCGGTACACCATGCGCAGGTCGGCGCCAAACCGCCGAATGGTACGGGCATCGCTGCCGTTGGCCTGGACGTCGCCAAAGTACAGGTTGGCGATGAGGCCCAAATTGGGGTTCAGCTTTGATACCACGCGGGCATGGGCCTCCCAGAGGTCCTGCGCAGGGGCCGAGCCCGGAAAGGCAAAGGTGGTGCGGCCGTCGGGCAAGATACCAATGGCGGCATCCTGAATGGTGGGCAGATGGCGATACACAAAGCCGGCGCTCACTGCCAGCCGGGCGTCTTCGGCCATATCGTTGTCCCACTGATACATCCAGGTAGCGGGTGTGGGGTCGTAGGTGAGTAGTATTTCTCCGGCCACGGTCTCCCGGTTGGCGCGCACCGCAAAGGGGTCGGTCAGGATGTTGCGAGGCCGCCCCGGCGCCGGCACGTCGGCAGGAATGGGGCCTTCGATGGGGCGCTGCCACAGGAAGTTGGGCGCAATCTGGAGGTCGCCCATCGAGTAGGTAAAGCCGCTGAGGAAGTTGTACTGGTTGCCGCTGCCGCTGTCTTTCAGGCGCCAGCCCGTGAAGGTCTGGGTGTAGTCGCCGCCGCCATTGGCCACCAAAGCCATAGCCGCAGCCTGGGCGTACCAGTTGAAGCGCCCCTTGGCAAAGGTGAGCTTCAGCTTACCGCCCCAGTTGTCTTCGGGCCGTATCTCGTCCTGGTAAACGGTATACTCGCCCTTGTCTTCACGGGAAATCTGGAAGGTACGCCCCACCAAAGGCTGCCCGCCCCAGATACCGCCCAATTCTACGCCCAAGGGGCCCAGCTTGGTTTTAGCGTACAGGGTGGCGCGGCGCGTCTTGGGTACGGGTATGGCAAAAGAACTTTCGGTAGTGCCACGCTGCTCCAGGTCTTCGTGGAATATCCCCGTCAGGTCTATACCCGCCACGTTGCGGCTATACTTCACCAGCACGGCGGGGTTGGCGCCCCACCACAGCTCGGGCCCCATAGCTATGCTCAAGCCCTTCAATTTGCGCTTGCCGTCGAGCTCAAAGCCCAGCGGCGCCTGCCCGTTGTAGATGTCTATGTTGGGACCGTAATTGGCCTCCGGGTACAGCCCAAAGAAATCGCCCTCATACCCCCAGTGGTAGTGGCCGGTACGGTAGAAACCCGTAAGGTCAAAATCCCGGTGGTTCCAGCTCACATTCGCCCGGTATACATTCAGGCGATTGACGTCGTTGAGCACCTGAGGGCCATTGGCGGTGCTCACCACCACGGGCCGGCCCCGGTTTTCGTAAAAAATCTCGTTGATGGGGTTTTGCGCCACATTGCCCAACACGTTGAACTCTACATTCGCCCTCAG
>CAYOTJ010000067.1:0-4699 GCA_964406855.1 uncultured Saprospiraceae bacterium | reverse complement strand
TCAGGTTAGGTGTCGGCGAGCCGGCTACGCCTACAAAAAACGACTGCATGTGGT
This sequence comes from uncultured Saprospiraceae bacterium, assembly GCA_964406855.1. Taxonomy (GTDB): domain Bacteria; phylum Bacteroidota; class Bacteroidia; order Chitinophagales; family Saprospiraceae; genus JAUMBM01. The sequence continues at coordinate 4,645 of CAYOTJ010000067.1, read as the reverse complement.
CGAAGCCTTGCTGGTTGGGGAACACCTGTGCTGTGGGGTCGGCTTCCTCCGGCGTTGTCACTAAGCTGCCGCCGGTATTGAAGGTCGTAAGTTGAGCGGTCAGGCGGCTCAGGCGTATTTTACCCGCCTGTTCGCTCTCCAGCGCGGCCTTATCGCCCCTTGCCCGCATCATGGCGTCTGCTAACAAGATGCCGTCGAAGTGGCCCCCGAGGGTCGCCAAAGTCTGCCCGGCAGCGTAAGGGTCAAAGCTATGTGCCTGCTTCAGGGCATAATAAGCCGCCCTTGGATACAGTTGGTACAGGCCGCGCTCATTGGTAGGCCCTTTGGCGCATATCCCAAACCACTCTTCATTCATGTTGTTCTCGCCGGGCTCGTAGTCGCGCAGGTAGCCCCCATTCGACCAGGAGGCGTTGTTGTCATGCACGTCTAAATTATCGGTTTGCCCAAACTTCCACCAACCATCGCTAAACTGGAAGGTGAAGCCCCCTATCGAATTGCCCGCCTTGCCTAAGCCGGCTGCGTTTTCGTATATCTCTTTCCAGTTGCCCACCATATAAAAAGCCTGGGCCTCCTGGTCCTCTGCATTGTCGATGGCGTTGAAAGCATCGGCCCCAAACTCCGTAAACATCAGCGGCTTGCCGTACTCCCGTTTCACCCGCTCAAAGGCATCGCCAAACGATACGCCCCGGTACATATTTACACCCAAAATGTCTACTGCCGGGCACTCCCGAGCAATGATGTCTAAAAACAGCAGATCGCCATTGCAGATGGCCACCGGGTGGCCGCTATCAATGGCCTTCATCTGCACCGTAGCCTCGTTGAATAGCTTATACATAGCCTGCGCCCGCACCGTCGACTTGCGGTCTTGTATCGGTATATCCTCCGTTTCAGCGCCCTCCCAAAACAAGCCGTAGTTGTTCTCATTACCCAGCAGATACATCAGCAAGCCGGGCGTATTTTTGTACTCCTGCACCATCTCCTGCACCTCGCGCAACAACAGTTCGCGCACCCGAGGGTCGGCATATTCTGTATTCGCTACCCAGGCGCCGTCGAGCGTAAGGCCATAGCGCCCAAACGAGTGATTGAGCATGGTGTAGATGCCATAGCGCTCATAAATGTAGGTAATCCAGCGGGCCGGAACCCCCGTGTATTGGCGCACGGCATTTACGCCCATTCCCTTCAACAGCGACATCTCTGCATCCAGCGCCGCCCGGATGATGTCGTCCGATTGCTTCCACAAACTGTAGGCGTAGTTGGTGCCCACCGGGAAATAATCCCAGTTCATGCCATTGATCATCATTTGCTGTCCGTTCACCATCAGCCGGCTGCCTTGCGCATCCTGTTGTACGGTTACCCGGCCCGCCTGCGCTACCAGCGCCGCAGCCGAAAGAAGCATTACCAAGACGAGGAGTACATTTTTCATCATTTCATCACTTCTGGTTAATTATTTGGCCACAACTTTATTTGATAAAATAAAATTCATCAAATCACGACAAACATAAGTTTTATATTTTGATTACAGGCTATATACATTTGATATACACACCGTCAACGCAGCTCATACGGCCCGCTTTAACTCCAGTTAATAGCTTAGTAATCAAATAATTATAGGCATTGAATGCCTTTTCCCAACAAAAAGCGGTGTATAGCCATATTATAGCCACTCAGGCCCTGCCGCCGGGCACAGGCCCATCCTCACAACAGCCCGACGGCGCAGCCCCGAAAAAACGCTTTGATTGTTCCGGCCCGGGGGGCGCAGCGGTATGGCCCTTGCTGCCCGGCCCTCAAGGACGGGTAACAAGGGCCATAAGAGCGGAGCACGTTTACCCGACCGAGTGTAACGAGGGCGCGGCGCCGCCGCCCATGGCGATACAGGAGCATCGACGATATGCGGCGGGGCCCCAAAAAACAAACAATAAAAATCAATCATTATACAGTAAATAAAATTTTTAAAAAAATTTGTTGGAACAAACAAAAACATGTACCTTTGTGCTGCTCCTCTTCTTGCTCCCTGCCGCCCGGGTTATATTATTCATCATAAAATCGACCACCCGTCATGAAAGCATTAAAAATCAGCGGATTTGTACTGGCCGGCATTCTGGCCCTTTTTCTCATTCTGGGGCTTTTTGCCCCTAAACATGCCTACGTCGTAAGGTCTACGGAGATTGCGGCTTCGCCGGAAACGGTCTTTGCCGCCCTCAATGACCTGCGCACCTGGGAGCTTTGGTCGCCCTGGCAGGAGCGCGACTCCACCATCAAGAATGTGTACAGCGAGCCGACGACAGGTAAAGGCGCTTACTTTACCTGGACGAGCGAAAACAGCGGTAACGGCAAGCTCACCATCCTTGATGTTATGCCCAATGACAGCCTTAGCACCCAACTGGAGTTTGAAGGTATGGGCGCTTCATTCAGCGGCTTTCGGCTGGAGCCTACCGCCAACGGTACCCGGGTAAGCTGGGATATGGCAAGCGATTTCACTTACCCCTTCAATGCCATGATGCTGTTTATGGACTTTGAGGGAAATATTGCCAAAGACTACGACCGCGGGCTGGAGTTGCTGCGCGCGTATGTGGCCAACCAAAAGCCGGCCGCTCCGGCCTATGAAATCAAAGAGGCGAACTTTGCAGAGCACCACTATCTGGGCTTGCGCAAGACGGTGAGTATGGCTGAGATGAGCGACTTTTTCACACGCGAGATGGGCGCTCTGATCGCAGCAGCCGCCAAGGCTAACGTTGCCCTTGCCGGAGCGCCATCGGGCCTGTACTATGTATGGGATGAGGCCGGAGGTAAGGCCGATATGGCCGTGGCCATACCCGTAGCTACGGGCACAACACTGGCAGGCTATACAGCCATAAAGATTCCCGCTGCCCGATCGCTCCAGATCGATTACTACGGGCCTTATGCCGGCACCGGCCCTGCGCACTATGCCATAGACGATTATGCAAAGGCCAAAAACCTCGCCTTGGGAGAGCCCGCACTCGAAGAGTACGTGACCGACCCTCAGCAGGAGCCCGACACAGCCAAGTGGCTCACTCGCATCGTCTACTTCGTTAAATAAAGGTTAGCGTCACCCGACTGTATGCATATTTTGCGGCGCGGGCCGCCTCCATGCCGGAGGCGGCCCGCTTTCGTCTTATTCAGCTTTGCCAGAGAGCTGTCGCGCGAAGTTGGTTAAGGTTTTTTCGGCCCGCTGCTTGCCCCAGCCCAGCGGCGCCTGCCGGAAGTGATAGCTGGCCATGGGGCGTGCCGTTTCCCGGTCGACGACGGTAATGTTGAGTTGTGTAAAGGCGAGTTTCGACAAGGAACCGCCCAGAGCGTACTGGTAGCGCAGCACATAGTCAGACGATTCGCCCGGAAAGAGCGATAGCAGCGCCGCCTGCTGATTGACCACCGAGAACGTGGTATCCATGGTGCTGATCACCGCCTGGCCGGCAGGCAGGGTTCCGCGAAGCTGGTTGTCGGATACGAGCTGGAAGCCGGCATCCAGCAGGTAGTGCTCCAACTGACCGTAGACGATGTCGGTGGTTTCAATGTTGACTACTTTTAACGTGGCTGAGCGGTCAAATTGAGGCGAAACGGTGTAACTTTCGCGGGGCACAGCGATACAGCCTGGCAAGGTACCCAGCATCAAGACGAGGGTGAATACAAGAAGGACGAGTTTCATGATACCTGGTTTTGTGGTGGAAAAATCTTTCTCAAGATAAGGGATAAATGGGCTGCCCTGCTGTCAAGGAAGCGTTAAAGGCGCATATCGTGTACGTTAAAAACCTTTAAAATGACTGCCATAACCTATACCACAGCCCAATCGGCAACGGATCTGGCCGATATACTGGCTCTTCAGGCCATAAACCTCCCCGGTGAGATTAGCCGTGAGGAAGCGCTGGAACAGGGATTTCTGAGCATACGCCACGAGCCGGCCCTGCTCAGCGCTATGAATGAACCCCACCCCCACGTCATTGCACGCGGCGAGGGGGGCGAGTTGGCCGGTTATACGTTAGTGATGGAATGCCGCTTTCGGGAAGAAGTGCCGCTATTGGTTCCATTCTTTGCGCTGCTCGACAAGCTGCCCCGGGCCGGTAAGCCGCTGTCCGAGTGGCGGTATTTTGTGATGGGCCAGGTATGTGTGGCCAAAGCCTTCCGGGGGCAGGGCGTTTTTGCGGGTTTGTACCAGCATCTACGCCGGCGGATGGCGCCCCATTACGACCTCATTGTTACCGAGATTTCGAGTAGAAACACCCGCTCGCTGAAGGCTCACGCCAATGTGGGATTTGAAACACTGCACACCTATACCGCTCCCGACGGGGAGGAATGGGTGGTGGTGGCGCTGCCTTGCGGGGAATAATCAACTCATCTCTACATGGAAGCGCAACTGCCATTCCGACGCGCCCGCAGCATCGAGGCTGCGCGTAAGGCCGGGCGAGGACTGCACAAACCAGTGGGCGCGCCCCATATCGCCCCAATAGAGGCCATGGGCGGGGTCGGCATCAAGTTGCAATAATAGCGACTGACTTGCTTCCTGAGGTTGGCGGGAATCGTCCTGCAAAAAAGCGGCATAGCCGCCGAGGCGGTGCCCGCCGGCGCCGGCTGCTTTGCGGTAATCCGCTAAGGCTTGCCACTTACCGGGCCCCAATGCCTCGAACGCAGC
>CAYOTJ010000066.1:0-11442 GCA_964406855.1 uncultured Saprospiraceae bacterium | reverse complement strand
GCTCGAAGTAGCATTTGCCATCGAGCTGGTGCACGGTAAATAAACCCGGATGGGATACGGCTGCCGCCGTGATGACTTCTGAAAAAGCCTTGGGGCCGCTGCGGGCGCCTTTGTTCTCGCCCTCGGGCTTGGCATCCTGGGCCGACAGCGCCGGCGCCGCCAGCACAAACGAGAGCAGGAGGAAAAAGCAAACGTGTTTCATGACGCAATTTGACGATTAGAAAATGGGTGTTAAAAAAATAAGCAAAGGTAAAGTTTGGAAAAAAGCCTCAAAGTAGCACTATAATAAGGCCGAGAAGATGCGAAGGGGCCGCAGCTTGAAGCGTGACGAGGTAGGGGAGGGGTAGTTATTGGGGGCCCCGCCGCATAACATTTGCGCTTTTTGGCGGCCTGCGCGGCGCCGGGTGTTCCGCTCTTATGGGCCTGCGCCCAGCCTCCCTTTAGGGGGTCGGCTTCGCGCAGGCCCATACCGCTACACCCCCTGGTCCGATACAAACAAGAGGCAGATATTCAGCCGGGCGATGGCCTCCTTGTAAGCGCTTTATCTCCACACTAAGATGCATAAGTCTTGCCTTAGAAGACTAAAAAAGCGCCGCTTACCGCTTAGTAATGCCAAAGCCTTATCTCATTGACAATGTGGGAGCATTAGATGCCTTGACAACTTTTTTTGAATACTTCCCTGCTTTTTATTGTTAAACTGGCGTTAAATGCCAAACAAACCACTATCTTTGTTCACGCTATTCAGAATTGTCTGTTACGTGCAATCGGATACAAAACCCGCAAACCTCTGCAAAATTTGTAACAAAATCTTCCCAAGCGCTAAGCCAAATCGGTGCTTCAGAGCCCGGTTGTGCTTCATCTCACGCATTGCGCTCCGTGTATCCCCAAAGCTAACCTAAGAAGCGCCTTTAAACTATGTGCAATTGATTCCGGCAGCGCCATTAACGCCTTAGCGCGTATGCGTTGTACCGGGTTTGAGTTGAGCGCCTTTTCAGATTTTCATAATTGAGCGAGAATGAGCCATTCATAGCCAATTGATGGGATTTCGGGCAGGCGTTGAGGCAGGTGAAACACTTTGTCAACATAAATCATTCCGGCTGAGCTTATGACAAAATTACTACCTTTACCTTGGCTGTTTACAGCGATTATGGCTGTTGCTTTAGCGCCTGTGGCTTGGGGACAGTGCGAAAACCCAACCATCGATTTACCGGATGCCTCTACTCCGGTAAACGGCAACCCCGCTACGGCGTACTGCGTAACTTTCACGTTCGATCCCGACGAAACCGGCCTGCCCATCGGTCTTAGTATGGAGCTTTTCCATACCTGGCAAGGCGACTTGAGTATCTTTGTTAATGCCTGCGGCAATACCCTCAACATCATGCAGCGCCCCGGCGTAGCTGGGAGCTGTACCGGGGGCTGCCCCTGCGGCAATGCCAACGACATCGGCACGGCAGGCAGCCCGGCGCCGCTGGTATTTCTCGACGGCGGAGGGCCTGACCCCGAAGGAGGTATCCCGATTGGCGGCGGCACATTTGGCATCACCAGCGACCTCTCCTGCCCGGTGGGTACGCCGGGCATTACGTCCTTCGCCGACCTTTGGGCAGCCTGCCCTCCGGGGCCCATTACCTCCCAGGTGTGCATCGGCGACCATGCCGGCAGCGATGAAGGGGTGGCGCAAAATGTGAGTTTTGTATTCCCCGATGGCTCGTCGGCCATTTGCGGCTGTACCGACCCCACCGCCATCAACTACGACCCCAATGCCACCGTCGACGATGGCAGTTGTATACCGCCCTGCGCCACCTTTGAGGTGTCGGCAGAGCCTACGGTACAGGTGTGTTCGGGCGGCTCGGTGAGCTTGTCGGTAGATGTGCAGGGCGCTTTTGCCCCCGACTATACCTGGACGGGCACCAACGGCGGCGATGCTTTCCTCAGCGACAATGGCGTAGCCAACCCTGTAGTGACCATCCCGGATGGCGTCACGGGCTCTTTTACTTACGTGGTTGTGGTAAACGACCCGCCCTGTATGGGATCGGCCACCGTAACGGTCAATATCCTCAACCCGCCCACGCCCCAAATCATAGGGGAGGACGTCGTCTGTCAGGGAGAAATCACTCAATTAGCCGTAACAGGCGGCGTATTTATCGACTATGCCTGGTCGACGGGCGAAAACGGCCCCAGTATTCAGGCCGGCCCCGGCGACTACTCCGTGACGGTGCAGGGAATAAATGGCTGCTTGGGCGAAGCTATGTTTACGGTGCTCGAAACCGATCCGCCCATTGCCGATATTTTTGGCCCCGATGAAATATGCCCCGGCGGGGTAGCTACCCTGACGGCAACGCCCGGCTTTGCGGCCTACGACTGGTCGTCGGGAGATATAGGCCCCATTGCAACGGTCTTCAACCCAGGGGCTTATACGGTTACCGTCACCGATTTAGACGGCTGTACGGGTATCGCCAGCTTCTTTCTGCCTCCAGGCCCGGGGCCCGATGCTTTTATTGAAGGCAATACAGAGTTTTGCGACGGCGCCTCTACTACCCTGCAAGGCCCTCCGGGCATGGCGATATACAGTTGGTCGACAGGGCAGAATACGCCTACCATCCAGGTGAATGCTACCGGTACCTACACGTTGTTTATTTTGGATGCCAACAACTGCCCTGCCGAAGCTACGGTATTCGTGACCGAGCTGCCCGCGCCCATCCCCGAAATCACAGGGGAGCTTACCTTCTGCGAAGGCGCCCAGACCTCGCTGTCGGTCACAGATCCCTTTGTGTCTTACCAATGGTCGACGGGCGCAACAGGCCCCAGCACAGCCGTAGTAAACTCCGGCGTGGTGAGCGTGACGGTCACCGATGCGGATGGCTGCGTTGGTCAGGCCTCAATAAGCGTGTCGGAGCTCAATAATCCTGCGCCCACCATCACAGGCCCGCAGGGCGTTTGCGACGGCGATATAGCTACGCTGACGGCCAGCGCGGGCTTCCCTGACTATAACTGGTCGACGGGGGAAGGCACGCGCAACATCACAGCTGATGTGGCCGGAATCTATCAGGTGACGGTGACCGACGCCTTTGGGTGCTCGGGCACAGCCGTTTATGAGCTCGATCCTCTGCCTACGCCAATACCCAATATTACGGGGCCATCGGCCATCTGTCCGGGCGCTACGGGCGTGCTGGATGCCGGCCCTGGTTTTGCGCAGTACGCCTGGACGGGCGGCGGCTCCACCCAGCAGATCAGCGTAACTACGCCCGGCCTTTACCGGGTGACGGTGACGAACCTTGAGGGATGTACCGGAGAAGACAGCTTTGTGCTGGATCAGTTTACAGCTCCTCAGCCTCAGATTTCCGGCGACTTGGTGCTATGCCCCTCCGAGACGACCACCTTGCAAACAACCGTGCCTTTTGGCGTCTACAATTGGTCGACGGGCGCTACCACGCCTACCATCAGTGTGAACACGCCGGGTAACTACCGCGTAACCGTCACCAATGGCAATGGCTGTACGGGTACGGCCAGTGTAAACGTCACGGGAGTAGCCGCGCCTCAGCCCACCATAGCCGGTGATCCGGACTTTTGCCAGGGGCAGTCATCAACCCTGAGCTCGGGCGCTACCTTCAGCAGCTACGTTTGGTCGACGGGGGCTACTACTTCCTCCATATCGGTGAATGCCGCCGGCCCCTATTCGCTCACCGTCACGGATGCCAACGGCTGTACGGGAGTCGCTACGGCCAATGTAACGGTGTACGACCTGCCTACGGTAGAAATCACAGGCGGTCTTACTTTCTGCCCCAATGGGGCCACCATCCTGAGCGGTACGCCCGGCTTTGCTTCTTATTTGTGGACCAATGGAGCTACAACGCCTACGGTACAAATAAATACGGAGGGTAGTATAGGCCTTACCGTTACTGATCAAAATGGCTGCACCGACAGCGATAACGTCGTGGTAGATCAACAAGACCAACTGACGCCGGTCGTAGTCGGCGACCTCAGTTTCTGTTCGGGTCTGAGTACTACTTTAGGCGTAGTGGGCAATTATACCACCTATGTCTGGTCGAATGGCGCAAGCCAGTCGAGTACGACGGTAAGCGTGTCTGGTCCCGTCACCGTCACTGTTACCGATGCCTTTGGCTGTTCGGGTAGTACCACGGTAAATCTCACGGCTCTTCCGCTGCCACAACCGCCTATCCAGGGCGAGTTGGAGTATTGCCGCGGCAATACTTATGTAAACTACCTGTGGAGTACGGGCGATACGACCGCCTCTACATCGGTGTCGGCGCCGGGTACGGTAGGCCTTACCGTCACGGATAGCAATGGCTGCGTGGGCTCAGGCGCCGTCAATGTAGCTGAAAATGCGCTGCCTCAGCCCGTAATTTCCGGCATTCCGGGCTTCTGCCCCGGCGAAGAGACGACCCTCTCGGGGCCGGGCGGCTTTGCGTCTTATGCCTGGAGTACGGGAAGCGCTAATAGTTCCATATCCGTAGGCATCACAGACGACTACTCGCTGGTGGTTACGGATGGCAATGGTTGTCAGGGAAGTACCTCTATTTCGGTAGCTGAGTACGCGGTAACCGATCCGGTTATTACCGGCGACCTGGGTTTTTGCCCCGGCGCCAGCACCACCCTTACCGCCTCGGCAGGTTTTGAAACTTACGAGTGGTCGAATGGCGTACAAAACGCTCAGCTTACCGTATCTGCTCCGGGCAGTGTAAGCGTTGTGGTAACGGATGTCAATGGCTGCGCTACCAGTGCGACGGCTACTACCAGCGTATTTACGGTAACGCCGCCCGTTATTACGGGGCCGGCGGGTTTTTGCACCAACAGCACGGCCACCCTTACCGCCACGCCGGGTTATAACCTGTATGTATGGTCGGCGGCCGGCGGTATAGATAATCAGCTCACAACCGCCGATGGCGGTATCTACAGCGTAGAGGCCACTGATGCAAATGGATGTATATCAGAAGGTTTGTATGAGTTGGAAGAATACGATCTGCCTACGCCCCAGATTGGCGGCTCACTTACTTACTGCATAGGCACCAGTACCACGCTGAATGCCGGCGCCGCCTATGTCGCGTACAGTTGGTCGAACGGTAGCCAGGCTTCCACCTCGGTGGTCAACGCGCCAGGTAACGTGGGGCTCACCGTTACAGACAGCAATGGCTGCGAGGGCTCGTCGAGCGTAAACGTAATCGAAGCGACCGAGCTCAGCCCGGTGATTACGGGGCAGTTGGATTATTGTGCGGGCGGCAGCACCCTTCTTGATGCCGGCACAGGCTACACAACTTACTTATGGAGCGATGGCAGTACAGGCCAGACCCTGCTGGTGACCTCGCCAGGTACCTATACCCTTAACGTGGCAGATGCCACGGGTTGTGAGGGCGACGCTCAGGTGGCGGTGATAGAAAACCCGCTGCCTACGCCTCAAATAGGCGGTTTACCCGAGTTTTGCGTTGGCGGTAGCACCTCGCTGCAAGCCACGCCCGGCTACGAGTCGTACGACTGGAGTACAGGCGCCTTCACGCCCAACATCGCTGTGAATATGCCCGGCACTTATTCCGTACAGGTAGAGGATGCTAATGGTTGTGTTAATACAACTCAGGTGGTAGTAGCTGAGCGCCCATTGCCGGTGTTTACGATACAGGGCGATGGCTATTTCTGCGCAGGCAGCACCACCTCCCTGGCGGTAAGTCCGGCCTATACGGCCTACAACTGGTCGAATGCCCAGTCGTCGCAAACCATATCTATTAGCCAGGCAGGGTCTTACACGGTAACGGTGACCAACGAATTTGGCTGCGAGGCCGTTCAGACCCGGCCCGTGCAGCGCATTTCCCTGCCAACGGCAGATGCCGGATCGCCCCTCATCCTCAATTGCAACATCACTTCGGTATCCTTAGGCGGCGGCGGTACCTCTCAAGGGGCGCAGTATAGCTACCTGTGGTCGGGGCCGGGTATTGTGCCGGGTACTGAAACCCAGTTCCAGCCGGTGGTGAGCGAAGAAGGGACATACGTTCTGGTAGTAACCAACGAGCAATATGGCTGTGAAAGCTTACCCGACGAGGTGAATGTAGCCAACCTGACCAACAACCCTGCCGTAGTACTTGAAGTATTGGATGTCATCGACTGCAATACAGCCACCGTTGTTATTGATGGCACTCAGTCGGCCAGCGGCCCTGAGATTGTCTATCAGTGGTACAACAGCAATAATCAGGTAATCCCAGGCGCGCAGGACAATACGCTGGAGACCGGCAACCCCAATCTATTCTATCTGCAGGTATTGGACACCGTCACGGGATGCGCCAACATTGCAGCCATACAGGTTACGGAAGATGTAGACTATCCCATAGCAGAAGCGGGTATAGGCGCCCGCCTCGATTGTAGGCAGACCAGCGTACAGCTCAATGCTTCTGCTTCTCAGGATGGGCCTACCATCACTTACAACTGGTATACGCCCACGGGGCTTATCCAAACGGGACAGAGCACGACAATTCCTGTTGTAGGCGCGCCAGGCTGGTATTTTATAGAGGTAACAGACCAGGCCAATGGCTGCCGGAATATCGACTCGGTGCTCATTACGCGTAACGTAGAGGCGCCCATCGCCCTTGCCGGCCCCGATCAGGAACTCAACTGCCTCATCGAAGGCCTTACGCTCAATGGGGAGGGCTCCAGCGTAGGAGCGATCTTTACCTATCAGTGGTTGCTCAATGGCGTGCCGTTAAATGGGGCTACCTCTATAGACTGGTACACCGAGCAGAGCGGTCCGTTTACGTTGGTAGTAACGAATCAGGACAACGGCTGCGAATCGAGGGATAATGTGCTTGTCGCCCGCGATGAGGCTGAGCCCGTAGGCTTAGCCGTACTGTCGGATACGCCCACCTGCTTTGGCGATACCGATGGCAGCCTCACCGTAGCTGGTGTGGAAGGCGGTACGCCGCCCTTCATCTATAGCCTCAACGGGCGTCCTTTCGATCCCAATACTTTCTTCACGGGCTTAGGCGCTGGAACCTATACCGTTACGGTGCAAGACGCCACAGGCTGCGAGTATGCTGCGGAAGTGGTTGTTGACGAGGCCAACGACCTGGGGATAGAACTTGGACCCGACCAAAACCTCGACCTGGGCGATATGGCTTTGGTAAATGCCGAAGTGACCGTACCCGCTGAAGAACTCACCGATATCAAGTGGCAGACGGTTATTGATCTGCCTTGCGACACCTGCCTTACGCATGAGTTGTTGCTCACCGAGTCGGTACAGTTTTTTGTAAGGATAGTAGACGAAAATGGCTGTGTTGCCGAAGATTTGGTTACAGTCTTTGTGCGCAAGGAGCACAACGTCTATATACCGTCGGCTTTCTCGCCCAATGGCGATGGCACTAATGATGTTTTCATGGTATTCTCCCGCCCTGGGGTAGTAGGGAAAATCAATTCTTTCCTCATCTTCAACCGCTGGGGGGAGGTGATGTACGAGGTTTACGATGCGCCTGCCAACGACCCGCTGTATGGCTGGAATGGCATGCATCGCGGCCGGGAGATGAATGCCGGCGCCTATGTCTGGACGGCAGAGGTGACTTATATCGACGGGGTCGTCGAGTTTTATAAGGGCGAAGTAATACTGATGCGTTAATTTGCTGATTTTGACCGGAAAAATCCGGTTCTTTGCATCTACGTATCACCAATATGTACGCCCAAACAATATGAAACGTAGATGCCTTTGTATAACGCTACTGTTGTACCTTGGGTGGCAGCCTTTTGTTGCCGCCCAAGGTCCTGATTGCCCGGAAGCATTGGTCATTTGTACCAGTGGAGCTCAGTCTTTTACCCCTCAAGGCCCCGGGTTTGATGATTTTACCGGCGCCAACGATGAAGGGTGCCTTGAAGTTGGAGAAAATCAGACCGCCTGGTACGTCTTTGGCTTTCGAGATGATATGCCGCCGGGTAGTATCATTGAGTTTGTACTGACGCCTTCAGGGGGCTTTGGCGAAGACTATGACTTTGCTATATATGGCCCCGATGTAACCTGCACGACCTTGGGGTCTCCCATCAGATGCTCTTATGCCAGTTCTGTTTGCGCCTTTTGCCCCACTACGGGTTTGGGCAATGGGGAGACAGATTTTTCGGAGCCTGCCAGCGGCAATGGCTTCGTGGCGCCTATGGCGGTCAATCCGGGGGAAGTATACATCATCGTCATTGATAACTGGCTCGGGTCGTCTCAGGGGTTTACCCTCAACTGGGGCGGTTCGGCGGCGCCCTATTTGGATTGTACCATTGACCCCTCCTGCGAATTGGAGGTAGCTATCATTCCTGATGAGGTGTCTGTTTGTGCAGGCGGGGAATCCGTTGAGTTGGAGGCGGTACTCTCGGGCGACCTGGGCGCCGCCAGCGTATTGTGGAATGCCCAGCCCGCAGTCGGATTGGCTTTCCTGAGCAATCCCTTTTCGCTTAATCCCACATTAGATATTCCGGCTACCTATAGTGGTCCTTCGGTGATTACTTATACCGTTATGGCCGTCGAAGACAATTGCGATGCGTCTGCTCAGGTAACCGTTACAGTCAATCGCCCTCCCGTAGTGTCCATATCCGGGCCGGCGGGGATATGTCCGGATGTGGGCGGTCAGTTGATTGCTACCCCGGGATTTGATCAATACAACTGGTCGACGGGAGATGCGGGGCCTGTAACGCCTGTTTTTTTTAGCGGTGTTTATGACGTTACCGTCACCGATGAGAATGGATGTGTCGGGGAAGCTTCGTTTACCGTAGAAGAATATCCGCTACCGGAGCCGGAAATCGTGGGGCCTTCCGATGTATGCCCGGGCGTTCCCGCCCTGTTGTCGCTATCGGAGAGCTACTTGGCCTATCAATGGTCAACCAATCAGTCGACGCCCACCATTTCGGTGGCTTCGCCGGGCTCGTATGCTGTCACCGTGATCAACAGCTTTGGATGCGAGGCCTCTGATGCCACCTTTATTCTGCCCGCTAATGCGCCCCAGCCGGACATCACAGGCGCATTGACCTTTTGCGAGGGCGCCTCTACTACACTTACGGCCACACCTTCGGGTTTAGCAGCCTACCGTTGGAGCACAGGAGCGCAGACGGCTTCTTTATCGGCTACGGCTCCGGGAACTTACCGGCTGACGGTAACCGATGTTCGGGGTTGTCAGGGAACCGACGAAGTCACCATAACTGAAAATCCGGCTCCCGCCATAGCCATTAGCGGCGATCTCGCTATATGCCCCGGGGAAAATACCACCCTACAGGCCCAACCGACGGGTTATCCGGCTTATTTGTGGTCTACGGCAAGTATGCAGACCGCCATAAATACAGATACTGCCGGGGTTTATGCCGTAACGGTCACCGACGCCCTGGGCTGCCAGAATACAGCCAGTGTGGCGGTTAGCCTGTTTGCCTTGCCCGTGCCGGCCATACAAGGCCCCGATACCGTATGTGCCGATGTAACCGCCCTGCTGCAAAGTTTGTCTTCCTGGCCGACCTACCGCTGGAGCACTGGCGATACGACTCAGCAGATCAATGCACTGGCCGCAGGCGCCTATGGCCTCACCGTTACCGATGGCAATGGTTGCCAGGGTGAAACGGCGTATCAACTGGCGCATTGGCCGCTGCCAACACCCGATATCGCCGGGCCCACCTCTACCTGTGCCGGCGCCGGCGCCCTGCTGGATGCCGGGGCCGGCTACGCCTTTTATATATGGAGTAGCGGCGATACCACCCAGACCGTTTTTGCCGCCAATACCGGGCAATACCATGTAGCGGTTACGTCAGCGCAAGGCTGTACGGGCCGGGATACGACTGCGCTGACCGAAACGCCCTTGCCCATCGCAAGCATCAGCGGCCCGGCGGCGGTATGCCCTGGCGGTTCGGTTTCCTTGGCGGCTACTTCCGGCTATGCCGGCTATCGCTGGAGCAACGGCGACTCCACAGCCGTAGCCACTGCGCTTAGTCCGGGCCAGTATGTGGTTACTGTTACCGATGCCTTTGGCTGCCAAAATACGGCCGAATATACCTTGGGGCTACATAGCGTAACCGCCCCGACCATCAGCGGAGAAACGGCCTTTTGCCCCGGTTTGTCGACGCTGCTTTCCGCCAGTACGGGTTTTGTATCTTACAACTGGAGCAACGGCCTTTCCGGCTCGGCGGTTACCATCGACCAGCCGGGCGACTATGAGCTGATCGCTACTGATGCCAATGGCTGTGAAACCGCTGCGTCGGTAGCGGTATCGGTATGGCCGGTAACCATCCCGGATATTGTCGGCCCGGCGCTCATTTGTCCGGCCGACAGCGTTGTCTGGGCAGCTACGCCGGGTTTTGAGGTTTATTTGTGGTCAACGGGAAGCGATATGCCCACTGCGCAGGTGCAGGCCCCCGGTGATTATTCGCTTACCGTCACCGATGCACATGGCTGCCGTACAGAAACATCGGCCAGCCTTGGCTTCTATACGGTAGCCCCTCCGGCCATCGGGGCACCTGCCGGAATATGTGAAAATGAAACGGGACTGCTGGAAGCGCAGTCCGGTTATGTGCAATATGCCTGGGAGGGCGGCCCCGCCACGGCCAACTATAGCATCAGCCAGGGTGGCGATTATGTGCTGCACGTGGTTGACGCCAATGGTTGCGCCAGCGAGGCCGGCGTCAGCGTGGCTGCCTATGCGTTGCCACAGCCTGGCATCAGCGGCTCGCTCACTTATTGCATTGGCGCCAGTACCACCCTGAGCGCTACGGCCGGCTTTGTTGCGTATCAGTGGTCGAATGGCAGCCAGCAGCCGCAAACAGTGGTTACTACACCCGGCCCGATTGCCGTTACGGTTACCGATGCCAACGGCTGCGTGAATAGTCGTTCGGTAGATGTGGTAGAGGCTACGGAGTTGAGCCCATTGGTAGATGGCGATTTGGATTTTTGTGTCGGTAGCAGTACCCTGCTTGATGGCGGGGTCGGCTATGCTACCTATACCTGGAGCGATGGCAGCCAAGGCCAGACGCTGGCGGTGAGCGCTCCGGGCCAATACAGCCTCAGCGTTACGGATGCCGGTGGCTGCGCCGGCGATGTAACTGTGACGGTGGTAGAGAACCCGCTACCCACCCCTCTGATCGAAGGGATTCCCGGCTTTTGTACCGGCGAGTCTACTTCTTTGCAGGTAAGCCAGGTCTACGCTGACTACGCCTGGGCGCACGGGCCCGACGGGCAGTCGGTGGTTGTTGACGCGGCCGGCCAGTACGAGGTGATGGTTATAGATGCTAACGGATGTGCCAATACGGCAGCGATAACGGTTGCAGCATGGCCTTTGCCCGTTTTTTCTATCGAGGGTACTGACTTTTTCTGCGCCGGCGGCGAAACGACCCTTAGCGTTGAGCCCGCGTTCGACAGTTATCTTTGGACGAATGGCCCTGCAACCCAGGCCATCGCCGGAAGCATTGGTCATTTGTACCAGTGGAGCTCAGTCTTTTACC
>CAYOTJ010000065.1:2271-11637 GCA_964406855.1 uncultured Saprospiraceae bacterium | reverse complement strand
CAGGGAACAACTTCAAAAGATACCTGCGCTCGCTGGGACCGCTTCTTTGTGGTTAGCGGCGAAAATATCCGCAAGCATCAGGCCACCTGGCGCCGTGCTCAGGAGGAAGGTCGCGAGTTTCTTAACCCCGACGAAATCCCGGAAGATGTACTCGGTTGGCCGGGCGCCCGCAACCGCTTTTTTATCCAAATCAATCAGTTCGCACTGCCCAATACCAGCCAAGGTTTGGCTGGTTTCTGGGATTTCGATGGCGATGGCGAGTATGAACCCGACCTCGGAGAATACCCCATCATCGAAATTGTCGGCTGCTTGGACAAAGAACCCCTCGGGCCGCCGGATGAAATGATTTTCTGGATTTACAACGACGCCGGGAACACCCACCAGGAGTCGGGCTCGCCCAACGTCATCCAGATGGAGGTACAGGTGCAGGCTTTTGCCTACAAAACCAACGACGACATCAACAACATGACGTTCCAGCGCTATAAGCTCATCAACCGGGCTGTAGACGATATCCAGGAAACGTTCTTCGCCATGTGGGTAGACCCCGACCTGGGTTGCTACACGGATGACTATGTAGGTTGCGACATAGGCCGGAGTCTGGCCTACATCTATAACGCCGACCAACTCGATGGTCAGCCGGGTTGTACCTGCGCTGGCGGCGTGAATACGTATTGCGATGAAATTCCCATTCTGGGTATCGACTACTTCCGGGGCCCTTACGATGAGTTTGGCGAAGAACTCGGCATGTCGTCATTTACCTATAACAACAATGGCAGCAATACGCCTACGCCGCCTCCTCAGACCACCGACCCCGACCGTGGTAATGCCCAGCAATACTACAACTACATCTCGGGCCGCTGGAAAGATGGCACGCCCTTTACGCGCGGCGGTACGGGCTATAACGTAGGTAGCACAGATGTCATTCCCTACGCTTTCCCCGATCCCCCCAATCAGTCGGCCGGCTGGTCTATGGCAGCTGTAGGCGCACCGCTTGGCGACCGTCGTACCCTCCAGGCTTCGGGGCCGTTTACCCTCACCCCGGGCGCTGTCAATGAGCTCATCATAGGCGCCGTTTGGGTAGCAGATCAGGTATACCCCAACCCCAGCATCGCCCGTCTGCAAAAAGCCGACGATATCGCTCAAGACCTCTTCGATAACTGTTTCGACCTGCCCCGTGGCCCCGACGCTCCGGACGTAGACTGGATTGAGCTCGATCGGGAAATCATCGCTGTATTTACGAATGATACCGACCCCCAGATTTCCAACAACGCCTTTGAAGGCTACGCCGAAGAAGGTTTGGGTCTGCCTACCGGCGTAGATTCCATCTACCGCTTTGAAGGCTACAAGCTGTATCAGTTCTCCGGACCAGACGTATCGCTGGCAGACGTAGATGATCCCTCTAAAGTACGCCTGGTATATCAGGTAGACGTGAAGAACGGCGTATCGAAAATCTTCAACTGGAACGGTCTTAACCCCGAAGACGGAAGCACGCCCACGGAGGATATCTACTTCGTACCTGAACTGAAAGTTGATGGCGCCGATGCAGGCATCCGCCATACTTTCCGCATCACTACCGACCAGTTTGCCGAAGGCGACAACCGCCTCGTTAACCACAGGAAGTACTACTTTACAGCCATAGCTTACGCTTATAACAACTACAAGCAGTTCGATCCGACCAACGTTACCGACCCCGGCCAGGACAAACCCTATCTGGAAGGTAGCCGCAACATCGGCGATGGCGATAATCCGTTCTACACGGTAATCCCGCGCCCGATTGTAGATCGCAAACTCAACGCACTTTATGGCGATGGCCCTGCCATTACCCGTATCGACGGCGTAGGCACCGGCGCTCAGTTCCTCGACATCTCCAGCGAAACGCGCACCAAAATCGAGGCTTCGTTCTCTGGCGCAACTTTTGATGGCGAGGTGAGCTACCTGCCCGGCTTTGGCCCCATCGACGTCCAGGTGTTCAACCCGCTGGGCGTCATCAATGGCGAGTACGAACTCACCATGGTTGATGAAAACATGGGTAATGCTGAACTCGATGAAACCGTTACCTGGGTACTTCGCAATCTCAACGATCCCGGCGCGCCGGTGGTCGTGTCGGAACGAAGCATCGATCAGCCCAACGAACAAATCATCCGCCAGTATGGCATCTCTGTGAATGTCTTCCAGGTAGATGAACCAGGCATAGACAAAACGGGCTCCAATGGCGCCATCGGCGCCGGCTTGGAGTATCCCGGCATCGCAGATCCGGTACAGTGGTTGTTTGGTATTGCCGATGACTTGTCGATCCAGACGGGTAACCCCACGCTGGACGCCGGTATCTTCAATTTTGTACCTACGGGCGCACTTGAAGCACTCGAAGAAGACGATCCCAACCAGCGGTTCAGCGGCGAGATTATGTCGCCCAACTACTTCGTACCTTACTACCTCTGCGGCTGGTTGCAAACCGATACCGACGGTAACGCCATTTCTCCGTACATCGGTCCGGGCTGGCAATCAAGCACCAACAGCAATAACATTGCCCACAGCCGTACTTCGCTGGATCGCCTCAATAACGTAGACATCGTCTTCACGTCTAACCGCGATCTGTGGAGCCGCTGCGTTATCATCGAAACGGCCAACCGCTACATCACCGATGCCGGCTTTACCACAGAAGGCAACGCCGTTATGTTTGACCTGCGCAAGTCGGCCAGCGTAACCAAGTTCGACAATGACAACGACGGTCGTCCCGACGTTGAACCAAACCCGGCTGCCGGTGAAGAAACCGGTATGGGCTGGTTCCCGGGCTACGCCATCGACGTAGAAACGGGCCAACGCCTCAACATCTTCTTCGGTGAAAACTCGACCTACGACGGTACCTTCATCCCGGATGCCAACAATGGCCGCGACATGATGTGGAACCCATCTTCCATTATCTATCGCCCCATCGAAGGCGCCTTCCCCACGGCTTACAACTACGTCACAGGCGGCCATCACTTCGTATACGTGAGCGATACGCCTTATGACGAATGTAAACTGTTCCGCGAGCGCTTTAGCCGCGCCAGCGCTGTACAGAAAGTTCCTGCCGTTGAACGCATCACTTGGGCCGGCAACCTCATGCTGCTGCCTGGCCAACAACTGCGCTCCTACAAGGATGGCCTCATCCCGCAGGACGTCATTTACAAGCTGCGTGCCAACAACGGCTACGAAGTACGGGTAGGTACCGGTGATTTCAACGGCTATCCCACCTACCGATTCAAGCTGGAAGGCAAGGAAGCCCAGGCTCTGGACGCTGCCGGTGTTGAGAATGCTCTCGACGCCATCAATGTGGTGCCCAACCCATACTACGGCTTCGCAGAATACGAAGACAGCCAGTTCGAAACGGTTATCAAGATCACCAACCTGCCGGCCAAGTGTATAGTAACCATCTATACCCTCGACGGTAAGTTCGTACGCCAGTACAACCGCGATGAAACAGGCGCCATTCCGGAAGGCAACAACCGGGCCCTAAGCCAGGCGCAAATCATCCCCGATCTTGAATGGGACCTCAAGAACAACAAAGGCATTCCTGTGGCCAGCGGTATGTACCTCATCCACGTCGCCGCCGAAGGCCTCGGCGAACGCACCCTCAAGTGGTTTGGTGTCAACCGTCAGTTTGACCCCTCAGGTTTGTAATTTTTAGCGCATGCCCGGAGCCGGCTAATCCCCGGCTCCGGATTTGCCCTCCAATTCAACGATTATGAAAAAATCGCTTTACTTCATTTATATCTTTCTGCTGGCTGGTACAGTAGCGTGGGCGGGTAACCCCGACCGTCAGGGCGAAGCGGGAGCAGCTCAATTGCTGATGAACCCCTACGCTCGCTCGGCAGGGCTCCACACCATGAATACGTCAAACATCAGCGGTGTTGAAGCCCTTCAGCTCAACCCGGCTGGCTTGGCTCGTATCAACGGCCGTACTCAGGTAGTACTGGGTCATGCCATTTATCTGCAAGGTACCGACATCCGCTTCAATGCGCTCGGCTTGTCGCAGCGCGTAGGCAAAAGCGGCGCATTCGGCTTCAGCCTCATGTCTATCGACTTTGGCGATATCCCGGTAACCACCACCTTCCAACCGGAAGGCACAGGCGCTACCTTCTCACCGGCTTTTTTCAACATGGGCTTGTCTTACTCGCACATCTTTGAAAATAAAGTATCCGTGGGTATTACCTTCCGCGCTGTATCGGAATCTACTTCTGATATCAATGCCTTCGGTTTTGCCGTAGACGGCGGCGTACAGTACGTAACGGGCGAGCAGGACAACTTCAAGTTCGGCATTTCGCTACGCAATGTAGGCTCGCGCATGGCTTACAGCGGACAGGGCCTGGCTACTGCCGGCCCGGCTGCCGACGGCGGCGCTTACAACCTCACCTACTCGCAGCGTGCAGCAGGCTTCGAACTTCCTTCCGTGCTCAACATCGGCGCTTCTTATGACTTCCTCATTGGAGGCGCTCACCGGTTGACCGTACTCGGAAACTTTGCAGCCAACTCTTTCTCCCGCGACCAACTCGGCGGCGGTATAGAGTACGCCCTCAAAGAGCGCTTTATGCTGCGTGCCGCTTACAAAGCTGATATGGGTGTCGACGACGCTACCCAAGCGCCCATCTATTCGGGCCTCAGTGCCGGCGCTTCGCTTGAAATACCCACCAGCCGCGAAAAAAAGCAGTCGACCTTCGGTCTCGACTACGCTTATCGCGCTACCCGGGTGTGGAAAGGAACGCACAACGTCAGCGTACGATTCAACTTTTAACGCTATTGCTTGACCCCGCTCTTGCACGGGTGTAACTTTTTCCTTAGCTTTGCGTTATTATAGAGAAATGAGAACGTTTCCCTGTCTCAGGGAAGCGTTCTCATTTTTTTCGTCTGTATATACTACACTCTAAACGAGTTTAGACCCCCAACGGGAATACAACCACCCCGATTCACTCAGGTATTGAGGTTTCACCCCAAGGGAGTAACAACAGTTCGGCCGCTTCCTCCGGCGCCCGAACCAAGCGATTTTTGAATTAAAAGACCAAAAGCAATGTCTGCCGTAAATTATTTGACCCTCGAAGGGTTTAACAAGCTCAAAGCAGAGCTGGACGAACTAAAGACCAAAGGACGCGACGAAGCGGCCCGCGCTATTGCGGAAGCCCGCGAAAAAGGCGATTTGTCGGAAAATGCTGAATATGACGCGGCTAAAGAGGCGCAAGGTATGCTGGAGCTTAAAATCAACGATCTGGAAACGGTGCTCTCCAATGCCCGAATCCTCGACGAAAGCCAGCTCGACTCCTCTAAGGTCACCGTGCTTTCCCGCGTAACCATCAAAAATCGTAAAACAGGCAAAGACATCACCTACAAACTGGTGTCTGAGTCGGAAGCCGACCTCAAAGCCGGAAAAATTTCCGTCAATTCTCCCATCGGCCAGGGCCTCCTCGGTAAAACCGTCGGAGATATCGCTCAGGTGCAAACCCCCGGCGGCGCTATGGAATTTGAAGTCGTCGAAATATCAATTGACTAAACCCATGGCCAGCATTTTTACCCGCATCGTTCAGGGTGAAATTCCCTGCCATAAAATAGCGGAAACGCCCGATTATCTGGCCTTCCTCGATGTTCGCCCATTAGTCAAAGGCCATGTTCTCGTCATTCCCAAGCGCGAGATCGACTACATCTTCGAGCTCGACGATGCCCTGCTGGGCGGCCTCATGCTGTTTGCCAAAGGCGTCGCCCAAGCCGTTAAAGACGCTGTGCCTTGCCTGCGCGTAGGTGTAGCGGTCATTGGCCTCGAAGTACCCCACGCCCACGTGCACCTGGTACCCCTCCGGCAAATGTCTGACATCAACTTCTCCAACCCTAAGCTCGAACTGCCCCCGGAAGAAATGGCAGCCATAGCCCAAAGTATCCGGGCCGCTTACCAACAGCGCCACCCCGACTAAAGATTCCTCTCCAGCCAAATGCGGTAAAACTTTGGGCCTGTCTCAAAGTTTTACCTGGCCTTATGTTCCATTGATCTTTTGCAGCGCTTTAGGGTCAGGCAATGTCCCCTGAGTTTTTTGGGATTCGGGGCCTTCCCTGCATATCATCTGCCTTAAGAAGCAGCC
Source organism: uncultured Saprospiraceae bacterium (assembly GCA_964406855.1). Classification (GTDB taxonomy): domain Bacteria; phylum Bacteroidota; class Bacteroidia; order Chitinophagales; family Saprospiraceae; genus JAUMBM01. The sequence continues at coordinate 5,536 of CAYOTJ010000065.1, read as the reverse complement.
TGCGCGGGGTCGCTACGCTGCGGGCCCGCCCGTACCGGGTCGGGTAAACCGCCTTCTTTGGTCGGCCGCGCTCTTTGGGGGGCGCGTCTGGCGGCTAAGGCTGCCACCCCTGCGCATCGCTAGGCCGCCACTCACCCGCTCTTAACCCACTCTGTCGGGGTTGTTCTTGATAAAACTGCCCCAGTCAGCGCGCTTTGATCCTTTAGTGGGCGCCGTACTACGACTACCGTGCCTGCCTTGCAAATAGTGGCAAAATGCCGTAGCCAACGCGTCGGAGGCATCCAGCATGTAGCCGCTCAGATCAATGCGGAGCTGTTGTTCCAGTAGGGCCGCCACTTGCTCTTTAGCAGCATTGCCATTGCCTGTTACCGCTTGTTTGATACTCTTGGGCGAGTATTCAAAAATAGGAGACCCATTGGTCATTGCCGCTGCGATGGCTACGCCCTGAGCGCGCCCCAATTTGAGCATCGATTGCGCATTTTTGCCGTAGAACGGGGCCTCAATGGCCATCTCTTTCGGGCGATAAGCCTGTATAATTTGCTGAATCCGCTCAAAAATGCGCTGCAGCCGCTCCTCGTGCAACTCGTACTGGTGCAGGTGCAGAACGCCTATTTCAGGTACGCTGAGGTCTTTCCCCCGCACTTCCAATACGGCAAAACCCAGTATATTTGTACCGGGGTCTACGCCTAAAAGGCGATAAACAGCAGGTTGCAGTGGTTGGCTGGCCAAAAGAATGGTATTATATGTACGAATGCATCGGCAAAGTAAGGATAAAACGAGGAAATAAGCTAATTTTTGTCATAATTCTTTTTAATCCATCAATTTGTTTTGATAAAAAATGATCTACCCCCTTCTAAGGCGATAACCGGGGCTACCTTCGGCCAGCGCGGAGCATTGTGGGCGCACAGGCTGGCTCGTCGGGCGATGGCCTTACTGCTCTTGGGGTTGCTGTTTTATCAGCTTACACAGCAGGGTGACGGCGTATCCCTGGCGTTCAGCGAGCAACTGCTAATGCACTGGCCTTTGGCCCTTCTGGCACTGCTGTTAGCGCCCCTCAATTGGGGGTTAGAACTGATCAAGTGGATGGGCCTAATGCAGGCTATGGGCGTCGCTCTTGGCCGCAGTGAAGCCTTGCGTCCTTTACTGGCGGGCATCAGTTTTTCCATCGCTACCCCAAACCGGATCGGAGAGCATGCAGGCAGAGTACTGCTGCTGGCCCCGAGTCGTCGTTGGGCCGGCGCTCTTAGCTCCGTATTGAGCAGCGCCTGCCAATGGGGTGCATTTCTGGCCCTGGGCTGGCCTGCACTATGGGCTTGGGGCTGGCAGTTGGGGTGGGCTTCTCTCCCGACGGCTGTTGCACTGGCTTCGCTTGGCCCGCTTTGCGTTACCATTGGTATATTGGCCTGGGAGTACTTTAGGGGGCGCCCCTTGCCGGGTTGGCTGAACCGGATACCTCAACCCAAAGCACTTGCCGGCATCTCTGGCGAGTTTACTGCTTTGAGGGGCATCAGCAGAGGGCAGTTGACCCGGGCTGTTGTACTGGCCTGCAACCGGTTTGTGGTTTTTTGTGTCCAGTATTGGTTGTTGCTCTGTGCGCTGGGCCTGCCTTTACCTCCGGGATGGGGGTTGGCAGGCATTGCCGCCATCTACCTGATACAGGCAGGCTTGCCCCTGCCGCCAGGCGTAGGACTGTTGGCGCGCGTGGATATGGCCATCTGGTTATGGGGGCATTTGCCGGGCGCACAGGCCGCTATACTGTCGGCCTCGCTGGCGTTGTTTGTAATAAATCTGGGTATGCCTTCGTTACTTGGCTTGTGGTGTATCGTCAAAAAGCAATGAAAACGATGAAGTTAATGAATAAGAAAACCCCTGTTTTGTGGCTGGCCCTCCTCCCGGTGCTCATGGCCTTCAGCACGCCGCTGGCGCCGGCCGAACTCCATGCCATTACCCCCGTTTCCGACCCGTGCTCCCTGAGCAATAACACTTTCGTTAGCGGCGAAGAAATTACCTATAAACTTTATTACAATTGGAACTTCGTATGGCTATCGGCCGGCGAGGTTACCTTTCGCGTTACCGATCGGGGAGCTGAATACGCCATTTCGGCCGTGGGGCGCACCTATTCCTCTTACGAGTGGTTTTTTAAAGTGCGCGATCGCTATGAGTCATATGTCGATAAAAACACCCTGCTACCCAGAATGTCCCTGCGCGATATTCAGGAAGGCGGTTACCGGATGTACGACCGCGTTACCTTTGACCAGCGCAATCGCAGGGCCGTTTCTTTGCGCGGTAAAACGAGGGAAGAGGCCACAGAAACCACCTATAACATTGACGGCTGTATGCACGATATTCTGTCGATCATCTACTATATGCGCAACTTAGAATTTGACAACCTCCAAAAAGGCGCTAAAATCCCCGTTAAGTTTTTCTTCGATAAAGAAACTTACCCTCTGTCGGTCACTTATCTCGGCGCCGAGGCTTCTACCCATGTAAAAGGTATGGGTAATTATAAAACCTATAAATTTAGCCCTCAACTCATCGCCGGAGAGGTGTTTAAAGAAGGCGATCAGATGACGGTATGGGCCTCCCGCGATCAGAACAAAATCCCGCTGCTCATTGAATCGCCGGTGTCGGTAGGTTCTGTAAAAGTAGTGCTTAAGAGTTATCGGGGCCTTCGCTATCCCTTTACGGCTAAAGTAGAATAATGAAAAACAAACGCTGGATATGGGCGCTGGCCGCATTGGTCATCGCTTTTGGCGCCGGCGCCTGGCTCACCTGGCGCTATGTGCAACAACAAGCTGAAGAACGCATTGAGCGCGACGCCACCGTACTGCTCGAACGCGTACGCGAAGTAATGCAGCTCGTAACCGTGGAAGGAACCTTCAATGAACTCTATAACGAGAAGAATTACCGTGAAGTAACGCTCTATCTGCCCATACCCACCAACTGGTCGTTTGCCAAGACGGCGCTGTTGCAGGTAAAGGGCAGGGTGTTGGTGGGCTATGATATGACCAAAACCAGCATCACCATTGATAGTACTCAGCGGCTCATCCGACTTAGCAATTTGCCCGAACCCCGTATTCTGGCCGTCGATCACGAGGTTATCTACCGCGATCTGGAAGAGAGCTTCTTCAACAGTTTTTCGCCGGAAGACTATACTCAGCTCAATAAAAATGCCAAGGAGATATTGGTTAGAAAAGCTGGTGAATCAGGGCTGCTCGATCAGGCTCGCGCCCAGATCGCCGCCATGCCGGTCTCCGCGGCCCAG
>CAYOTJ010000065.1:0-2261 GCA_964406855.1 uncultured Saprospiraceae bacterium | reverse complement strand
AAGCAGCCGGTAGCCGCCTGACTTACGAAGGCGAACCAGCAACTCCTTTAGCACAATAGCTGCCTGCAGAGCATGTTGAAAGAAATTTCAATTCGGGAACTGGAAGATTGGAAGCGCCAGGGGCGCTCCTTTCAGCTTATAGATGTACGCGAGCCCGGAGAGCACCAGGCTTTTGATATTGGAGGAGAATTGATGCCGCTCTCATCCCTGACTAAACATACCTCTCGCCTCCTTACCAACCAACCGGTAGTTGTGTACTGCAAACGAGGCATTCGCAGCCAACTGGCCATACAACGCTGGCAGGTAGTGGCGCCTGAGGTAGACTTTTATAACCTCAAAGACGGGATTGGCCTGGGGCCAAAGTGACGATGCTGACAAAAGTCAGCGCTGCCTGGTGATCCCTATTCCCGCCGACGCGGCGGTTTTAATGCTATTTTGCGGTAGTAACCAATAAAACCGCAACATCATGTTACGCTCAACCATTCGCAACCGCAGCTTTGACTGGATGGGTGAAAATTTCACCCACCTCATTGATGGCGAACACCTCATGGGGCGTAGCTCCTTCGATATTCCGCGCCGTCGCCGGGTAGCCGCCAACTTAGCGGAAGATGAAGAAGAATATACGCTGGAACTCGCCGTGCCCGGCTTCAAAAAAGAAGACCTGGAAATTGTACTCGATCAGGATATGCTGCGCATCGTAGGCAAACGCTCGGCTACCGTTGAAACCAACGATCAGCGCTATCTGATCAATGAATTTGGGGTAGAATCCTTTGAACGTTTGTTTAAACTGGCATCCGATATCGCCGATGATCGCATTGAAGCAAAGCTTGAATACGGTATTCTGACCGTGCGTTTTTTCAAGCGCAAGGGAGAAACTACCGAAGCGGCTCAGCGCATCAACATCGGATAAGATGAGCGGCGTCATCATCGTAGTGAGCGGCTTGCCAGCCAGCGGCAAAACCACGGTAGCTGAAATTGTGGCCCGCCAGTTGGGCGCCCCTTACCTCAATAGCGACAAAACCCGTTTGGCGCTGGAATTTAGTGGCGAGTACGCTCCTGCAGCGAAAGACCACATCTATCAGCAACTGATGCGCCAGTGCGAAGCAGAGTTGGAAGAAGCAAGCGTGGTTGTTATAGACGCTACCTTTGTACTGGAGCGCTGGCGGGAAGCTCTTGATCAGATGGCTCGTCGTATAGGCGCCACTACCCGCTGGGTTTTCCTTCACGCTTCTGAAGAAAGCACGCGCGAACGCATGAAGCAACAGCGCAAGTACAGCGAAGCCGATTATGCCGTTTACATGCAGATTAAGCGGGAATACGAAGCCGATGGCCGCCCTTGCCTTAAACTTGACTCCGACCGGCAGTCGGTAGCCGAAATGGCCGAGGCCGTGCTAAAGTATGCCTTTGCCGGGGAAGTGGCGCCAGGCGCATAAAACGAAGAACCAAAGAACCATGAAAAAAGAAGACGTTTATCATTTGGCCAATAGCCCCGCTTTGCCAGGGGGGCGCGCCAGCGTGCTGGAGACCCACCTGTCGTGGATATTGCTGAATGATACTTACGTCTTCAAAATTAAAAAACCGGTTCGACTTAGTTTTGTCGACTATCGATTGCGTGCCCAACGGCGCTATTATTGTGCGCGGGAGGTGAAGCTCAATCGGCGCTACGCTCCGGGCGTATACTTGGGCGTGGCGCCCCTGGGGTACCAAAATGGGCAATGGGCAGTAGGCGACCAGCTTGATGAGGTGGTCGATTACGGCATACAGATGAACCGCCTAGACAATGGCCTTCAACTCAATAATCTATTAGCCAATAACCGGCTGTCGGAAAGCGATGTGCTTCGGTTGGCAGACGCGCTGGCCGCGTCTCACCGCCGGGCAGAGAAGGTGGCTATGCCGCTTGACCCCCAGCGATTGGCACAGGATTTTGCGGATATAAGCCAGGTTAGTGTTGAGATTACGGCCATATTGGGGCCAGAGGCCAATGCCTGGATTGGCGAATGCAGGTATTGGGCGCCCCTGCTGGTTGAGCGCTGGCGCGAACGCCTGCAAAAGCGCGCTGCACGCGGGTGGCGTATTGACGGGCATGGCGATTTGCATTCAGGTAATGTCTTTGTATACCCTCAGGAGGTATTGTTTTTTGATGCCATTGAGTTTAATGATTCCTGGCGGCAAACGGACGTGCTTGACGAGTTGGCCTTCCTGAGCGTTGATTTGGCTTATTATCAGCGGCCTGATTTCGTTGAAGTCCTCTGGAACCGCTA
>CAYOTJ010000064.1:3878-11647 GCA_964406855.1 uncultured Saprospiraceae bacterium | reverse complement strand
GGTTGTGCGCATTCCAGATGGCCTCGGCATGTTTGCGGAAAGTTTCCGGGGCGGCCTGGAGGGCGGCATCAGGGGTAGTAACCGGGGGCTCGTTGATTTCCGTGCCGAGCTTGAGTCCCATAATGCCGGAGATGCTGTAGCGGTCTTTGCCTTCGTACATCAGCAGGCGGATTTCGTTGGGGCTCACGTCGCTTTTGCAGCTCAGTTGGTACATAAAAGCGACTTCTGCTGTGCCATCATTGTCGAGGTCAGTGACTTTGAGCGTGCCGTCAATATAAGCCAGGGTGAGGTCAAAGGGGCATTCTTTAACTTCGTCGTTATGTGTCCAAAGCTCGATGGGTTGCTCCTTGCCAAAGGCGTACGCATGGGCAAAAATTGATTTCTGACTCCATTCCATGTCTTCTGCTTCGGCAGGGTCAGCGCCAGGCGGGGGCGCATAGGCGATCTCTGTCTCGGCTACCCACGCGTAGTATTTTACACTGTCTTCCATCCACTCAACGCCTGCTATGATTTTACCCTCAACCGGCAGTCCGAGAGGAGGCGTAGCGGTGTATGAAGGCGCGATGGGCATTCGGGGCTTAGCCGTCTCTGCGTTGGGGCCGCAGGCAAAGATCAGTGTGGCGAGCAAAAGCGCCACAGGCGCCAGACGAATGGCTTGGAGCATAGCTAAAGTTGGTTTGGGATAAACAATGGCGCAAGATACGCAGGAGGTTATACTACTGACATTTTTTATGGCATCCTCTTTATTTTATTTTGGGCGTACTTCTGAACACAGTACTTCCTCCGTAGGAAAATACATTAAACAGAAGTCTCCTTAAAAGAGCTGCTTGTAGATAAACGAAGCCCCCTATCCTAATAAGGCCGATTTATTTATACCCATATCTGTGGAGAATCTCTTCTACCACTATGGTAGTCACGCCCATAGCCACAGCTACTCGCTCCACAGGCATGGCAAACTGACTGTGAAGCCGCACTACAACTTCTTCCAACTGGCGGGCGGCAGCGGCTTCTGCGCGGCGATGCTCCTCTTCTGCGCGGCGGCGCTCCTCTTCTATGAGAATAGCAGCCTCTTCCTCTGCGCGGCGGCGCTCCTCTTCTATGAGAATAGCAGCCTCTTCCTCTGCGCGTTTCTTCGCTTCTGCTATCACCTCTGCCGGCGACTTGCCGTCGTTCATCTCGGCGTATAGGCTGTCTATGAAGCGCCAGGTGCGTTCGGTGAACGGGATCGGGCGACGCATTTTAGTTGTTCCCATAAGATCGTTTATTTCTTTTTCCAATAATTGTTCATTCTCCTCAGACAACGCCATCAAATCCTTCACGAAAATAAGAATTTCTATGATGGCGTCTCTGTCTATGTTCAATTTTAGGCTCAGCTCCACCAATTTTCGCTTGAGTGCAAAGAGTCGTGCTTCATCTTTTTTAACTTCATGCACATACTTGGCGGCCAATACCAAGATCGCGAAAGGGTTTTGGGATGCCATCAGGGTAGCCTCATCCTGCTGGGCCGCAATGATGCTGTTGAACCGATAGCTCGTAAAAGTACCCATCAACTCCTCCTCGTACACCAGCGCTGAAGCAGGAGGCGGGGCGCCAGAAAACACAGCTATGGCTGTAATTTTCCGGGTATTATGTTTCATGCGAATGCGCATTACATAATTAAACATCCGCAGGGCGAAGTCGGTTTCCGGTTTGTGCTGGAATTCGATGTGAACGTATATCAATGACGCTTCGCCTCCAAGCAACTGCACTTTTACCAAGTGATCGGTATGTAGGCGCTTGCCCTTTCGCTTGTGATTGCTGCGCACCTCATCGATGAGTTCCTGTTCCAGAAACTGGGGGGCATGCTGCCAATCGACTTGCTCATGCAGTTTGGGAATAGAAAAAGCTAAAAAATCTCGAAATCTGTGAAAAACAAAGACTTTGAACAAGCCGTCGTAATCGACTTTGGGCTTCTTGGATCGGGCCATAGTAAGCGCGTTTTGGACATGATCGAATACCGTAGGTTTATGTCCTTGTTCAGAGAGGACGGGAGCAAAGATAATCAGAGTTTTGATTTTAAAAAAACTTTTAGTGTTATTTTTTGTAAAAAATTCATTTAAAACAAAACTAATTTTCCGGCTCTTGATCCGGGGCAAAAAGCCATTTTGGGGGGTACAAGATTACCCGGCGGCAAGGAGAATTTGGTCGGGATAGGCGGGGCCGCCGCCTTTGATTGCGGAATTGGAGTTTTAGACAGGATTTAGAGCGTGTTTGGGAATCAAGGCCGACCAGCGCAGTAAAACGCCCTATGGCCGGACCAGGGGGTGAAGTTTTTACCCGGCTGAGGCACGAAGATTTTTACCCGACCGAGCAGAGCGAGGGCGTGGTTCACCCGGCCGAATGCAATGAGGACGTTTACCCGACCGAGTGCAACGAGGGCGTTTACCCGGAAGAGCGCAGCGAAGATTTTTACCCGGCCGAATGCAATGAGGACGCGGTAGCCGACTAGCGTAGCGACGGCGGACCTGATACCCGACCGCCTCCTACGGAGTACGGTTAAAAACGCGTAGCGGGCGGGGCCCAAAAAAAATAATTATCTCCCAGCCTTTAAATACGAGGTCGCCAGATAAGATGCCGCTTTTCATCAAAAGTGCCCTGCGCGCAACAGGAGTTCGAAGCGAACCCGACGCGCTTCCGGCCCCCAGATGTGCGCCAACGGTTCGTGGATGAGCGCTAATGGGTTGGCGCCCCGGGCTTTTTCATAATGTTTTACGGCCGACCAGGCGGCTAAGTAGCCCAATGGCGTATTGGTCGGCGTGGCCGGAAAAGTTGTCTTTCATGGCGCCTATTTATACGCCAGCATCAGCGCGCTATGTTCCAGGGCCTGCATCCCCTCTTCATAGCCCAGCGCCATTTGATTTTTAAGCGAAGCAGGCGTCACATCGAGCGGGGAGATGAGTCGGGAAGGCCGGATGTAGAGCAGTTTATCGGCGTGTTCCTGGGTCCAGAGGCGAAGTTGATTGGAGTATTTTCCGAACTTGGACACGTCTACGGCCACCATCCAGTCGGGCCGGCAGCGGTCGGCCAAGGGGCCAATGGGTAGAATGCTGTGAAAACCGCCATCGACGTACTCGTGCTCGCCTATGCGCTGGGGCGGGAAGATGGGCAGCATGGCGCTGGAATAGATGTAATCGCAGACGAGGCCGGGCGGAATATCGTCGAGGAAGAGGTCGCCGCCCTGGCGCAGGGTTTTGTTGTATACGGCGATCCCGAGTTGGACGCCGGAGGCCCTGAGCCGGTCTTCATCGAGGTGGGCGTAGAGCAGGGTTTTGAGGCCGTCTATGTTGACTTTGCCGCGCAGCAACAGGTCTTTCAACAGCGGCCTGAAATAAGCCGACGAAAGCCGCTCGGGCACCGACGGGAAGAGGTGGTGGGGCCGCACCTGCTCCCATAGATCGACGGCCGCTTCCCAGTTGCCTTGTACAAATAAAGAGGCGTTGATGGCGCCAATGGAAGTGCCCGTGACGCCCGTAACGGCGCGGTCGAGTTCCAGCTCGCGCAGTGCGCGCCATACGCCCATCTGATAGGCGCCACGCGCAGCTCCGCCCGAAAATGATAGCCCTATTCGCATGGTGGTCCGGATTTCTTACAAATTTATATCCAAAACAACCGAAAAGCGCCTCAAGATCGACCAAGGCCGGAGAAATATAGATTTACCTTATCCTCTTTAGCTACGGCAGCAGTTCCAGCACCAGGGCGCCCTTGGCGGGCAGGCTGAGGGTTTTCAGTTCGCCGACGAGCTCGCCGGTGATCACATTGGCGGCCCGGTTGTAGCCGGCCATGCGCTCGGCATAGCGGGCTGTAGGTACCTGAGCCGCGCTGTCGCCGGAGTTAAAAACCACCATAATGGTCTTTTGCTGATCGTGGCGGAAGTAGACGTAAATGTTGTTTTCGGGCACAAACTGGGTGAGGCGCCCGGTTTGCAGCACAGGATTGGCGCGCCGATACTGGGCCAACCTGCGCACGTAGTTGAAGGCCTCCTGCTCGGCAGCCGTACGACCGCGCTCGCTGAATTTATCGGTGCGGTCTTCGCGCCAGCCGCCGGGGAAATCGCGCCGCCCGCCCTCGCCAAAAGCGCCGCCTGTACCCGTCATGAGTATTTCGGTGCCGTAGTACAGCATGGGCGTGCCCCGCAGGGTGAGGAGCAGGGCTATGCCCGACTTGAAACGCTCCATGTTTTCGCCCATAGACGAGTAGAAGCGGGGCAGGTCGTGGTTGTCGAGGAAGGTCACATTGCGGTAGGGCTGCTCGTAGAGGTAGTCCTGCGCTAAGGTGTAGTAGAGGCGGGCAGCCCCCTCCGTCCAGCCCTGCTCGCGGTTGAGGGCTTCGTGGATGGCGTAGTTGAGCTGAAAATCCGTGAGGCCCTGGAGGTGGGTATCCATAGCGGCACGGTAGGGATTGCCCTCGCCAAACCAGGCTTGCACGCCCGGGCCGTGATCCCAAACCTCGCCAAAAAGCCCCATGCGTGGAAACTCGGTCCGCACCCGGCGGCCCCATTCCGACATAAAGGCCTGATCGGGGTAAGAATACGTATCGATGCGATAGGCGTCGTGGCCGCTGTATTCGGCCCACCAGATGCTGTTTTGGATGAGGTAGTTGGCCAATTGGGGCTGCTGTTGGTTGAGGTCGGGCATGTGGGTGTCAAACCAGCCATCGCGCATGCGGGTGCGATCGCCTTCCGAGGCGTAGGGGTCCAACCAGGTGGGCGCCCTGAAGTTGGAGCGGGTGAAGGCAGGCCAATCCTGGTGTATCCAGTCGCGGGAGGGCAGGTCGCGAATGAACCAATGCTGATCGCCCACGTGGTTGAAGATCACGTCCATAATGACCTTCATACCTCTTTCGTGCGACTGCTGCACCAAGCTGCGGTATTGTTCGTTGCTACCCAGCCGACGGTCGATGAGGTAATGGTCGGTGGGGGCGTAGCCGTGGTAACTTTCGTAGGGCTGGTCGTTTTCGATGACGGGGTTTAGCCAGAGGGCCGTCACGCCCAGATCGGAGAGGTAACCCAGCCGCTCCATGACGCCCATGAGGTCGCCGCCGTGGCGGAAAAATATCTTTTGGCGGTCGACGCCGGTTTGGCGCATCCCCTTTACCTCGTCGTTGCCCCGGTCGCCATTGGCAAAGCGGTCGGGCATAATGAGATAGATGAGGTCCGACTCGCTCAGCCCCTGCACATGGGCCGCACTGCGGCTGCGGGCCTTGAGTTCATAGGAATAGCGCTTGGCTTCTTTGCCGGCAGCGTCGAGCAGATGGAAGGAAAAAACGCCGGGCTGCGTTCCCGGGCCTATGGCCAGCGTAACAAAGAGGTAGTTGGGGTTTTCCAGCCGGGCTACCGACTTGACGCTCAGGCCGGGGTAATCTATGCGGGGCTGCAAATCGCGGATGTTGGTATCGTACAGCAGCACTTCCACCTCCGGATGCTGCATGCCCACCCACCAGTTGGGGGGTTCGATCCGCCACTGCGATACAGGGCCGCCCTTGGGCTCGCGCAGATGGTATTCCGATTCTTTGACGCCCTCGGGAAAACGCTGCATGGCGCCGTCGTTTTGCGCAAGCAGCGCAGCGGGCATACCGGCGCTGAGGCCGATCGTCAGGCAGAGGCAAATGGCTGAAAAACGCATAGGAGAACTTTTTTCCTTTGGTTAGAGCGTAAGCACCCAATAGCCCCAGGCCGGCATCTGCAAATCGGCGCCCATGTTCAGCTCCTGGGGTTTTTGGGTAAAGATATTGAAGTAAGCGCCGGCTAAGTCCTGCTGGTCCCACTTGAAGGTGACGGGCTCGTTGCTCAGGTTGAGAATGACCATCACCATTTCAGCGCCCTTGCGGCGGTAGTAGGCCAGCACGGGCTCGGCGTTGAGGTCGAGAAAGATGGGCGGCGCGCCGGCCGGGCCATTGGCCAGTACCGGCTTGTCGTGTTTGAGCTTCAGCAGCGCGCGATAGAAGGCGGCGCGGTCGTAGGTACCCCAGTCGATGGTATCTTTTTCGAAGAAGCGCAGCCGCTTGTTCAGGCTCGACTCCTGCCCGCTGTAGATCAGCGGCATACCATCGAGGGTAAAAGCTAAGGCAGCCATCGCCTCCACGGCAGGCCCCATGCGCTCAAACTCGGTACCATTCCAGGTATTTTCATCGTGGTTGGTGATGAAGTGCATGTGGTAGCCCTTGCTGTATTGGTCGCGGTCTTCTGCCAGCCAGGCTTTGATGTCCGACGGGCCGGCCTCACCCTTAGCTACGCGATTCATGAGCTGGTGAAACGACCAGCCATACGACATGGCAAACCACTCTTCGTTCCGATGGGGCGGATGCTCCGCTTCGGCCAGCATAAAAATATCGGACTTGCTTTTGCGCAACTCGGCTGTGGCCTCGGCCGAAAAATCGTCGGGTACTTCGCCGGCTACATCGCAGCGATAGCCGTCGACGCCCACCGAATCAATCCAGTATTTCAGGTCGGCAATCATAGCCGCCCGCATTTCTTTGTTGTCGTAGTTGAGGTCGGCTACGTCCGTCCAGCCCCACGACTTTCCGGTTTTAGGGTCGAGGGGGTCTACGATGTTGCCCGCTTCATCCTGGGTATACCAGTCGGGATGGTCTTTGATCCAGGCGTGATCCCAGCCGGTATGGTTGGGCACCCAGTCGAGGATAATTTTCATACCGAGCTGGTGAACGGTATCTACAAGATGCTTAAAATCGGCCAAATTGCCAAACTCCGGATTGATACCCCGATAGTCGGCTACGGCATAATAGCTGCCCAGCGTCCCCTTGCGTTTCTCCTTGCTGATGGGGTAAATGGGCATGAACCACAGGATGTCGACCCCCATTTCCTTCAGGCGGGGCAGATGTGCGGCAAAGGCCTTGAAGGTGCCCTCAGGGGTGTATTGCCTTACATTTACCTCGTAAATATTGGCCTGACTGGCCCATTCGGGCGTGGCCGCCGAGGGCTCGCCCCAAGCTTTGTCGCGGGAAGAAAATGGCCCGAAGTAGCCCCCGCCCCGGCCATCCTTGCAGCCGGCCAACAGCACCAAAACGACAATAACCGATACCGCTATTCCCAAGCGCAGCAGAGTGCCCATATTGATTGGATTGATGTGAACAACACAAAAAAACAAAGCGGGCTGCACGCTTTTGCGGCTCCCTTCCGGGCGCCCCCCATAGCGTGCAGCCCCTCTGCCATTATTCCTCTATGCCAAACTGCTTTTTCGTAGGTATACTCAGCAGTTGGATGGTTTTAATCATAATCTGGCCCTGCTTGTACAAGTCGGTGCCTACCCAGCTCATGGCGTCTTCCTGATCGTTGATACCCTGTATCATATACTCGCTGTCCTCAGCGTCGATGTTGCTGTCGAAGTGCACCACCATATATTTGTTGTCTTCGGCCATACCCAAGCCCCAACTGCCGCGACCGGTCGTCTGATCCCAGTGGCCGCTCTCGAAGGTGCCATCGGGGTTCAGCTTGTACCAGCGCCCCCGGTTGGCCCGGTTGTTGATCGGGTTATCGGGGTCGATGTAGTACTCAAATACCCAGTAGTTTTTCGTTAGCGTTACCGCCTCTCGGGTGTTCATAGGTACGGGCAGCGGACTGCGGAAACTGCCGCCGCCGGCCGCCGCCGTTGCCGCAGTTGCCGCTCCTGCCGCCGCGCCCGCAGCATTATTCGCTCCGGCAGCGCCATTGCCCTCACACTGCCACAGCAACAAAGCGGATGCTGCGGCCCAAAACCATGCTTTCATTGGATACA
>CAYOTJ010000064.1:0-3778 GCA_964406855.1 uncultured Saprospiraceae bacterium | reverse complement strand
TGCCACAGCAACAAAGCGGATGCTGCGGCCCAAAACCATGCTTTCATTGGATACAATTTCATTGGTCAGATTCTGTTCATCCACAAAATTAGTGTTTTCTCTTCACTTCCAGCCGGCCATTTGCTTCCACCTCGTAGCCCTCCCCGTAAAGCGAGAAGCGCAGCGGGGCGTCGCTTAGGTTGGTCACCGCCACATGGCCGGTATTTACCGTCACCTCCACGCGGTGATGGCGGAAGTTAATTTTGAAGGAATATCCCTTCCAGCGGGCTGGAATGATGGGGCTGAAATGCAACATATCGTTGAACACCCGCATCCCGCCAAAGCCCTTCACTACCGCCATCCAGGTGCCCGCCATACTGGTGATGTGGCAGCCGTCCTCGGTGTCGTTGTTGTAGTCGTCGAGGTCGAGGCGGGCGGTGCGCAGGTACATCTCGTAAGCTTTTTCCTCCTTGCCCAGCAGGGCGGCCAAAATGACGTGCACGCAAGGCGACAACGACGACTCGTGTACCGTGCGGGGCTCGTAAAAGTCGAAATTGCGGCGGATGACGTCTATGTCAAAATGGTCTTCAAAGAAATACAGCCCCTGCAATACGTCGGCCTGCTTGATGAACACCGAGCGCAAAATGCGGTCCCAGCTCCAGTGCTGATTGATGGGCCGCTCGGCGGGGTCGAGGTCGTCGGTCGCCAACAGGTCTTTGTCTAAGAAGCCCTCGTGCTGTACAAAAATGCCCAGGTCTTTATCTTCGGGCAGGTAGAGGTTGTCGATCACCTCCCGCCAGAAGTTGGTCTCCGTATACTCATAAAAATGGATGCGCTCGCACAAGGCCTCATAGGCATCGGGGCTCGACTGCTTCACGTACTCCAGCGCCGTCAGGGTGTAGCGCATACACCAGCGGGCGATGTAGTTGGTATACCAGTTGTTGTTTACGTTATTCTCATACTCGTTGGGGCCCGTCACCCCATGCATCACATATAGGTCTTTGGCCTTGGAGAAGTGTACCCGCTGCGCCCAGAACCTACTGATGGCCACAAGCACCTCCAGCCCGTGGTCGATGAGGTAAGTGGTATGCCCCGTGTAGCGCACATAGTCGTAGATGGCGTAAGCAATAGCGCCGTTGCGGTGTATCTCCTCGAAGGTGATTTCCCATTCGTTATGGCTCTCCGAACCGTCCATCGTCACCATCGGGTAAAGGGCGGCCCCGTCTTTAAAGCCCAGCTTAGCGGCATTTTCTATGGCCTTGCCTAAGTGCTTGTAGCGGTATACCAGCAGGTTGGCCGCCACCTCCGGCTCGGCCGTAGCCAGATAGAAGGGCAGGCAGTAGGCCTCGGTATCCCAGTAGGTGCTGCCGCCGTATTTTTCGCCCGTAAAGCCCTTGGGGCCTATGTTCAGGCGCTCGTCTTCGCCGGTGTAGGTCTGGTAAAGCTGAAAGATGTTGAAGCGAATGCCCTGCTGAGCCGCCACATCCCCGTCTATCCGAATGTCGGCCTCCGCCCACTTGGCCCGCCAGGCCTGCGCCTGCTCGGCCAGCAGTTGTTCGAAGCCCTTATCAAACGCCGCCTTTACCTTCGACTTGCACACGTCCTTCAGTTGGGCCGGCATATAGTCGCGCGAGGTCACATTGGCGGCATACTTATAGATCACGATCTCGTCGCCTTCTTTAGCCGACAGGTCGGCCGTGCAGGCGGCATACTTTTCTTTTTGTATGCGATAGGTATTCAGGTTCACCTCTTCCCCGTTCTGGAATACCGCAAACTTCATACCCGAGCACACCTGAAAAGCCGTCTTTTTGGTCTCCGCCGTCACATACGCAGAGCGGCGCTTAGCCTTCACGTCCACTTCCACCCAGAACTTCTCCTCCCAGTTGGCATCCTGGTTTTTTACATCGGCGTTGATATACGACGTAATGGCCAGCGTACCCTCAAAGTCTACCGGCGTAAGGGCATAGCGGATGGCGCCCACCTCCTTGTCTACAATGCTGTAAAAGCGGGTCGCCTTCACTTTCACCGTGCGGCCGCTGTGCATCTTAGCCACAAAAGTGCGCTCCAGGTAGCCCTCCTGCATATTCAACTCCCGCCTGAACTCCTGCACTTCGCACTTGGCCAAGTCCAGCGCCTCGCCGTCAAACTCTATGTCGAGCCCAATCCAGTTGGGCGCATTCAGCACCTTCGCAAACGACTCCGGGTAGCCGATCTTCCACCAGCCCACCTTCGTCTTGTCGGGGTAATAAATGCCCGCCACATAGCTGCCAGGCAGCGTGTCGGGGCCGGAAAACTGCTCCTCAAAATTGGCCCGCTGCCCCATGTGGCCGTTGCCAATGCTAAACACGCTCTCCGAAATCTTATTGTACTCAGGCACAAAGCCTTCTTCAATGATGCGCCACTCGTCGTGGATGAGATATTGCTTCATGATCTTTGAAAGTTCTCTGTTTGAAATAGCACAAAATTAGGCTTTAGCGGCCAACAGTCGGGCCGCCAGCTCCGACGGCGTCAGGCGCTCAAACCCCGAAATCACCACATGCGCATGCCCCAGCGCCGAAGCCAACCCTACGCCTACCGCATAGAAGCCTCCCGCCAGCGCCGCGTCTACGCCCTTGGCCGCGTCCTCAAAAACGGCGCATACCCCCGGCGCCAGCCCCAGCGCTTCCGCCGCCAGCTCAAACACCTGTGGGTCGGGCTTCGACCGCGTCAGTTGCCCCCCGTCAATCAGGGCTGCAAAATAATCATTCAGCGCCAAACGGTCGATGATTCCCGGCGCATTTTTACTCCCCGAGCCTATCGCCAACCGTATGCCCTGCGCCCGCGCCGCATCCAAAAATTCCATCACGCCCGGCAGTATCTCGTCGCGCTCCATCTGGTCTACATACTCCTGGTACCAGCCGTTTTTCAGCTCCGCCAGCTCGTGCTTGCGCGCCTCGCTCAGCCCGGCTACCCCGCCCCACTCCAATATGAGCTCCAGCGACTCCATGCGGCCCACGCCCTTCAATTCCTCGTTCTTCTCCTCCTCAAAGTCGAAGCCCAACTCATTGGCCAACCGCCGCCAAGCCCAATAGTGATAACGGGCCGTGTCTACAATCACCCCGTCAAGGTCAAAAATAAATGCCTGTATCATAGCTAATTGCATTTTCTGGCAGCGCCCTCGCGAGCCGCCTGATCCTTTACTTAGTGTCAAAGGTACACTGCCCGCGCCATTCTCCCTGCCTCTATCCGGCATTTTTTCTTCCTGCGCCCCCGGCTCGCTGCGCCTTTTGTGTTTGCTTTTTGGGCGTGCTCAAGAGAGAAAACGTCATTGTGCATTAAAATGCCCAATACAAAAGAAACGCTTTTTTATATACTCCCAAGCAAAGAAGAAGCGCAATATTGCCAGTATTATTTATATTCAACTTATTTTGGAGAAAAAGATGCTCACTGTGGGGTATTGCGCATTGTTGGCGACAAAGTACTTGTAAAATTTTCAGCTCCCTGGGAAAATCATTATAAGGAACTATTCTCTTTTCACGCTAATCTTGATACAGAGTGCCGGATTTCAATTTGGCATAGGAACTGGGAAGCAGATAAGGGAAATGATTTTGTACTTAAGAAATACAATGTACGCTTAGATACGATTTTATATACAAACCATGCAAAAGTTGCTAAACTCGAAGTAGCACTAATGAACGCGTCTGTCTTTTTTTTAGGGGCCACCGCCGCGCCGCCCGCAATGGCGTTGTTGCCCTATAAAAGTTGATGCCGGGCGGCGCGGCGGCCGGGCTGTCCGCTCCAAGTGCCTCCTTGGGGTCGG
>CAYOTJ010000063.1:0-11674 GCA_964406855.1 uncultured Saprospiraceae bacterium | reverse complement strand
CATAACCATACTGGCCGTAGTAGGTATTGCCATTGCCGGTATCGCCTGGAAACTACAGGAAAACAAAAAAGAAATCGACGACAAAGCCCAGGCTGCTCAGGTGCGCAACCTCTCGGTGCTGGTATCCGTGGTGCAGCCCGGGCGGCGCAGTCTCGGGGGCGACTTCTCTGTGACAGGCGCCCTGAAGCCCTCCAAGGAATTAGCCATTATGCCCGAAGTAGCAGGTCGCCTCACCCAGGTGAATTTCAGCAACGGCTCGGCAGTAAGCGCCGGCAAAGTGTTGGCCGCTGTAGATAATGATCTGGCCCGAAAGCAATTAGAGATTGCCAAGGTCAATCTCAATAAGGCCATCCGCGATACCGAGCGCCTGTCGAACTTAGCTGCCGGCGGCGGCGTACCTCAGCAACAACTCGAAGATGCCCGCAACCAGGTGGAAAACCTCCAGGCGCAGGTAGCCACCTTGGAAAAGCAGGTATCGATGACCGTCATCACAGCTCCCTTTGCGGGCGTAATGACCAACAAATCGGTAGAGCCTGGCGCCTTTGTCAATCCCGGCATGAAATTAGGCGATCTGGTTCAGATCAGCAAAATGTACATGCAAGTGTACGTCACCGAAGCTCAATTGCCCCTCATCAAAGAAGGGCAGACGGGCCAGGTGGCCATGGACCTCTACCCCGACAAGCCCCTCACAGGCCGGGTTACTTTCATTGATGTCAAAGCCGACCCCTCGCAGCGGTTTCTGGTAGAGCTGGAGGTAAACA
The DNA here is from genome assembly GCA_964406855.1 of uncultured Saprospiraceae bacterium. Taxonomy (GTDB): domain Bacteria; phylum Bacteroidota; class Bacteroidia; order Chitinophagales; family Saprospiraceae; genus JAUMBM01. The sequence continues at coordinate 10,913 of CAYOTJ010000063.1, read as the reverse complement.
ACCCGGGCTATCTGCGTGCAGGCATGAACGGTGCCGTTACCTTTGCCCGTCCGGCTTCTACGCCCGTGCTCACCATCCCCCGCGCCTGCATTGTGGGTAGCGTACGCGACGCCCACGTTTATGTCATCAATGCCGACCAGGCCATCTATAAAGCCATCACGGTAGGCGCCATCAGCAGCGATTATGTAGAGGTCAAGGAAGGCCTAAGCGAAACCGATACGGTGGTGCTCAGCGGTCAGATCAACCTTTCCGACGGCGCTAAGGTAACCATCAATAAGTAGCAGACAGTCAGGTGCCTACATTCAGGCAATAACTTTGTTTTGCTCCACAAACCAATTGATCTATGTCAATTACCGAAATATCCATAAAACGACCTTCGCTGGTCATTGTCTTCTTCTTAGTGCTGGGCTTGCTGGGGTGGTTTTCCTACACTCAGTTGTCGTACGAACTCATCCCCAAGTTCGACGCGCCCGTTATCACTGTCACAACGATCTATCCGGGCGCAGCGCCTACGGAGGTAGAGCAGTCGGTATCCAAAAAAATTGAAGACGCCCTCTCCGGCCTTGAAAAGGTAAAGGGGATGCGTACCACTTCCCGTGAGAATTTTTCCGTTGTAATCATTGAACTGGCTCAGGACGCCAATACCGACCTGGCTTTGCAGGATGCCCAGCGCAAGATCAACGCCATCGCCTCCCAGCTTCCCGAAGATGCCGATACGCCTGTTTTGGGCAAGTTCAGCTCCGACGAATTTCCCATTATGAATATCGGTGCCTTTGCCGATATGCCGGCTACGACCTTTTACGATTTGGCCAAAGACCGCATAGCGCCCACGCTGTCTACCATCGATGGGGTGGCTCAGGTGACGCTGGTAGGCGGGCAGGAGCGCGAAATTCGGATCAACGTCAATCGCGAGCGGCTTGAAGGCTACCAGCTCAGTATTCTGCAAGTGGTACAAGCGGTGCAGACCGCCAACCTCGACTTCCCCACAGGCAAGGTGAAAAATGACAACGGCCAGATCACCGTGCGCTTAGCCGGCAAACTCGATGCCGTTGAACAGCTCCGCCAGGTGGTAGTTAGCACCAACCCCGTCACCAACACCACCGTATTGCTGCGCGACGTAGCCGAAATCTGGGATGGCCCCAAAGAAGCAACCGACCTTAGCCGTGTCGATGGCAAAAACGCCTTAGGTATCCTCATCCAGAAACAGTCGGACGCCAATGCCGTAGCCGTCAGCGAAGAGGTGCTGGCTACCCTCGAAAAGCTGAAAACCCAATACGCCAACGATAACCTGTCGTTTTCGGTGGCCAACAACTCCAGCGACTTTACCATCACCGCCGTTGATGCCGTCTTCCATGACCTCGGCATCGCCATTGTGCTGGTGGCCGTCATCATGTTGTTGTTCCTGCACAGCTTCCGCAACGCCATCATCGTGATGCTGGCCATACCTACCTCGCTGCTCTCGACCATGATTTTGGTGTATGCCTTCGGCTTCACCCTCAACCTCATGACGTTGCTGGCCATGTCGCTGGTTATCGGTATCCTTGTCGACGACTCCATTGTGGTGCTCGAAAACATATACCGTCACTTAGAGATGCGCAAAAACCCCCGGCAGGCAGCTCTTGAAGGCCGCAGTGAAATTGGTTTTACGGCGGTGGCCATTACCCTCGTCGACGTTGTGGTGTTTGTGCCCATTGCCCTCACCGGGGGCATCATCGGCAGCATCATGAAGCAGTTTGCCTTAGTAGTGGTGTTCTCTACCCTGATGTCGTTGGTGGTGTCGTTTACCCTTACGCCCATGCTGGCTTCGCGCTTTTCGCGCTTAGCCGACCTCAAAGGCGAATCGCTGGGGAGCATGATCATCCGCTCTTTCGAGCGCGGGCTCGACCGCTTTACCGATGCGTACATGAGTGTGCTCAAGTGGTCGTTGCGTCGGTGGTATATCGTACTGCCGGGTGCTTTCTTCCTGTTTATCTCTTCGTTCTCGCTGGTTAGTGGCGGCTATATTGGTACCGCCTTTATCGCTAACAGCGATCGGGGCGAGTTCATCATCAAGGTAGAGTTGCCTAAGGAAGCTACTCTTGAAGCCACCAACCAGACCGCCAAGGAGGTGGAAGCCTATCTCTTCAGCAAGCCGGAGGTTACGGGCGTCTTTACTACCGTGGGCCGCACTACCGACGCTATTGGTGCCTCTACGCTCAGCAACTTAGCTGAAATTCAGGTGAAGATCGTGCCCGTTGAGCAGCGCAACATCAGCACTGACTTCTATGCCCGCAACATCAAAAACGAGTTGGAGATGGAACTGCCGGGCGTGAAGGTTACTTCCGGCTTAGTATCCTTCTTCGGTGGCGCCGACCAGGAACCTGTGCAAGTCATCATCAGTTCTACCGATCTGCCTCAGGCGAAAGCCTATGCCGATGAGGTGCTGAGCTGGCTGCGCCAAACCCCCGGTGCCGTGGAGCCCAAGCTCAGTTATGAAGAAGGGAACCCCGAAATCCGCGTCAGCGTCAATCGCGAGCGCATGGCTGAATTGGGCCTCGACCTTCAGCAGGTAGGTGCTACCATGCAAACGGCTTTTAGCGGTAACGATAACGCCAAGTTTCGCGATGGCAACTCAGAGTATGACATCAACATCCGTTTCGACGAGTTCGACCGCAAAAACATCGACGACGTATCGGGCATCACCTTCGTGAACGCCCGCGGCCAGGCCATCAAACTCAGCCAGTTTGCCAGCATTACCCAAACTACCGGCCCCAGCCTCCTTGAGCGCAAAGACCGCGTGCCGGCCGTAGTGGTGTCTTCCAAGGTGTTGGGCCGCCAGTCGGGCGACATCGGGGCCGATATTCAGGCCAAAATTGCCGAGACGCCCCCCCCCTCAGGCGTCTTCATTGCTTACGACGGCGACCTCAAAGCCCAGGAGGAAAGCTTCGGCAGCTTAGGGCTGGCGCTGTTGGCCGCACTGCTGTCGGTATACTTTATCATGGTGGCGCTGTACGATTCGTGGGTCAGCCCCTTTGTGGTGTTGTTCTCCATACCTATGGCCGTTATCGGGGCTTTTTTGGCTATGGCCTTAGCCATGAGCACCCTCGATATTTTCTCCATCATGGGCCTCATCATGTTGGTGGGGTTGGTGGCCAAGAATGCTATCCTTATCGTCGACTTTGCCAACCAGCGCAAGCAGGAAGGTTATGGCCTCGCCCGCTCGCTTCTTGAATCGGGCCGCCTCCGCCTCCGGCCCATCCTCATGACCACCATTGCCATGGTCATTGGTATGCTGCCCATCGCCTTGGCCAAAGGCGCCGGCGCTGAGTGGAAAAATGGTTTGGCCTGGGCGCTCATCGGGGGCCTTACCAGCTCCATGCTGCTCACTTTGGTGGTGGTGCCCTGTATGTACATGATCATGGAGAATGTCCGCAAGTTTATGCGTGGTCAGCGCAAAAAGCGCCGCCATACCAATCAGCCCGGCGGCTACCAGACTGCCCCGGCTGTTCGGGAAACACAGGCGTAAAAGTACAGGCGTAAAATAACTTCTGTTCAATGATAGCGCCCGCTTCAGCCAATTCAGGTTGAAAGCGGGCGTTCGTTTTTTGGGCCACGCCCGCTACGCGTTTTTAACCGTACTCCGTAGGAGGCGGTCGGGTAAACCCCAGCCGCATGGCGCCTACTTTTTTTGGCAACTTGCGCGGCGCCGCCGCGGCCGCCGTCGCTGCGCTAGTCGGCTTCCGCCACCACGTCCTCGCTATGCTCGGCCGGGTAAACGTCCTCGCTGCGCTCATCCGGGTAAACGTCCTCATTGCATTCGGCCGGGTAAAAATCTTCGCTACGCTCATCCGGGTAAACGTGTTCCGCCCACCACGTCCTCGCTGCGCTCATCCGGGTAAACGTCCTCGCTACACTCGGCCGGGTAAATCTTATGGCTACGGCCACGTACGGCCTTTAGGGGCCGCCCGCAGCCGTAGCCATACCGCCACGTCTTCGCTGCGCTCTTCCGGGTAAACTTCACCCCCTGGTCCGGACAATAGCGCATTTTACTGGCGCCGATCTGTCCTGATCCTCGCGGTTCTTAAATTCTGTCAAAACCCCAATCCTACGCCTGGAAGCTGCCCTGCCTGTCGAGGTACAATCTCCTTTGCCGCTTTAGCGCGTGCCAGAGAATTTATGATTGTGCCAACGCGAGGAAATTTTGCACTGAACAAGCCTGATAAAATCAACGTAAAGCAGCACAAAATTTGTCAGTTGTAGCCGATTGATGGATTTCCGAACACGCGCTTAGCGGTTCGGGCGACGCTCACGCCTGGAGGTACCCAGCGCATAGCTTTTGCTGCGACAGGGCGACCTCGGCGGCCCCTCCCGGTTGTGTGCGCTTTGGTACTTACAATGATCATTGTAGTAGAGGGTGGGATCCCACCCTCCTGGCCTGCACACCAACTCCCCGCTCCACAACCACCACCACCGGGCATACCTCCGGCCACCGCTCTCAAGCCGCACGGGCCTGAAAACGCCATCCGAAATGTGCCTGCTACCTGTGGCGGAAGCGGGGCTATGTCTGGCGCTAACCGATGTGCAGGTGTGCCTTAGAAAGGAGGAACACCACGCCATCTGCCGGCGCCAATGCTGCGCAGCAAAAAAAACGATTGGCCCGTTATTAGGGCGGATTAAATACAAAAGCGGTGGAGTGAATGAGCTTGATTATACGAAGATTGAGAACACGCTTTTGTTGTACTATGGTTGCAAAGATAAGGAGTTGTGTTTGTTTTTGCAAGTTTTTTTTATTTTTTTTAAAAAAAACATACATTTAAAACAATTGAGAGATTGGTAATAGTTTGCTATGCCACTTGGCGCAGCCCGGCTATGGCTAATGGAGGCGGCTGCCATCGGACCAGGGGGCGCAGCGGTATGGGCCGGCTTGGGTATTGGCTAAAGCTTGGACATAACGGCAATGCCGGCCCATAGTAGCGGAGCACCCGGCGCCGCGCAGGATGCCAAACGAAGTAAAATGCCATGCGGCGGGGCCCCAAATACGGAACAGGTTTCAAAAGATTGTGGATAACTAAGTTGCTCTTAATTTTGTATTCAGGCACAATTTGTTCTAAATTAGAGGCTGAAAAAGGGGCCATGCGTAACAAGTCTAATGAGCCCCGGGTAAATAAACGTCATTCCATGCCGGATTTTATTCATTTACACTGCCATACGCAATATTCGCTGCTCGATGGAGCGGCGGGTATAGGCAATATGATGGCTAAGGCTAAGGCCGATGGGCATAAGGGCGTGGCCCTGACCGACCACGGCAATATGTTTGGGGCCTTCAAGTTTGTGTCGGAGGCTAAGAAGCACGACCTCAAGTCTATTGTGGGGTGTGAGTTTTATATGGTAAAAGATCGCCACCGCAAGGAGTTTTCGCGTTCGCGGGGCGAGCAGGACGAGCGCTTTCACCAGTTGCTGCTGGCCAAAAATCAGCAGGGCTACGAAAACCTGAGCAAACTGTGCAGTTTGGGTTTTATTGAGGGGTTGTACAGCAAATTTCCGCGCATTGATAAGGAGTTGCTGGTGCAATACCATGAAGGGCTAATTGCTACGAGCTGTTGTATAGGGGCGGAGATACCGCAGGCGATCTTGCACGGGCGCCATGAGCAGGCGGAGGAACTGCTGCGTTGGTGGATAGATTTGTTTGGAGAGGATTTTTACATTGAGTTGCAGCGCCACCGGGGCTTAGAGAATATAGACGGTTTGGGGGTGAGCCAGGAGGACGTAAATCAGCATCTGCTGATGCTGGCGCGCAAGTACGACCTAAAGGTGATTGCGACGAATGACAGTCATTACGTGGATGAGTCGGACTGGGCGCCGCACGACATTCTGCTGTGCATCAATACGGGCAGCCTGCTGGATGAGCCCAGCCGTTTCCGCTTTCCGAGTTCAGACTTCTACTTTAAGACGAAGGAGGAGATGTCGCGGGTTTTTCATGATTTGCCCGAGGCATTGGACAATACCCTTGAGATTTTTGACAAGGTAGAGCATCTTCAGTTGGCGCGCGATGTGCTATTGCCGGCTTTTCCGCTGCCCAAGGGGTTTGAAAGCCAGGATGCCTACCTTCGGCACCTCACGTATGAAGGCGCTAAGCGGCGTTATAGCCATATAACGCCTGATATTCAGGATCGACTGGATTTTGAGCTGGACGTCATAGCGAAATCGGGCTATCCGGGTTACTTTCTGATTGTGCAGGACTTTACGACGACGGCCCGGCAGATGGGCGTGAGCGTGGGGCCCGGCCGTGGTTCGGCGGCGGGTTCGGCGGTGGCTTACTGCATCGGAATTACCAACGTAGATCCCATTAAATACGACCTGCTGTTTGAGCGCTTTCTCAATCCGGAGCGGGTGAGTATGCCCGATATTGATATCGACTTTGACGACGAAGGACGGCAACGTGTTATCGACTATGTGATTGATAAGTATGGGCGCAACCAGGTGGCACAGATTGTGACTTATGGCACTATGGCGGCCAAGCTGAGTTTGCGCGATGTAGGGCGGGTGATGAACATCCCGCTGTCTGAAGTAGATAAAGTAGCTAAAACTTTTCCGGCACATTTGAAGGCCACTTTGGCCAAGGTGCTGGCGGAGGGTGACTTGGACGGAAAGCTGAAAGCTGAGCTGAACAGTGAAGAGTTGGAGAAAGCCTATCGCTTTCGGGAGTTGGCTGCCAGCCCTACGGAGGTGGGACAGATGATACAAACTGCCCGTAAATTGGAGGGATCGGTGCGCAATACGGGCATTCATGCCTGCGGCGTAGTGATTACGCCTGACGAGATTACCAAGTACGTGCCGGTTACTGCCGATAAGGAAAACGGGATGCTGGTGTCGCAGTTCGACAACAGCGTGGCGGAGGCTGCGGGCTTGTTGAAAATGGACTTTTTGGGGTTGAAAACGCTCACCATCATCAAAGATGCGGTACGGATGGTGGCGGAAAATCACGGTGTGGAGCTGGACATGGACGCTGTGCCTCTGGATGACCCCAAGACTTACGAACTCTTTCAGCGGGGCGAAACGGTAGGCATATTCCAGTATGAAAGTACGGGAATGCAAAAGTACATGAAGGAACTGGCGCCTACTACTTTTGAAGATCTCATTGCCATGAATGCGCTTTACCGGCCGGGGCCGCTGGAATACATTCCGGAGTTTATCGACCGCAAGCACGGCCGCAAACCGGTGACGTATGATCTGGCGGACATGGAGGAGTACCTGAAGGATACTTATGGTGTGTGCGTCTATCAGGAGCAGGTCATGTTGCTTTCACAAAAATTAGCAGGTTTTACCAAAGGCCAGGCCGATAAGTTGCGCAAGGCCATGGGTAAGAAGCTGAAGGCTGAACTGGACGCCATGTACCCCAAATTTGTAGAAGGGGGTGAAAAGCGGGGTCATCCGAAGAATGTGTTGGAAAAGGTATGGAAGGACTGGGAGGCTTTTGCTTCTTATGCTTTTAATAAATCACATTCGACCTGTTATGCCTTTGTGGCCTTTCAAACGGCCTATTTGAAGGCCCATTATCCGGCGGAGTATATGGCTTCTGTGCTGACGCATAATAAGAGCAATATTTCAGACATTACTTTCTTCTTGCAGGAATGTAAGCGTATGGGGTTGGATGTACTTGGGCCTGACATCAATGAGTCGGTATCTGATTTTTCGGTCAATAAAGCGGGACAGGTGCGGTTTGGTCTTTCTGCCCTCAAAGGAGTAGGAGAGGGGCCAGTGGAAGCCATTCTTAACGAACGCAAGGCCAATGATCCTTATAAGAGCGTTTTTGATCTGCTGTGCCGGCTTGATACGGGATCGGTGAATAAAAAAGTATTAGAAAGTTTAGCGATTGGAGGCGCTTTCGACGGATTTGAGGGCTTGCACCGGGCGCAATACTTTGCGCCCTCAGATAAATATGACAGTTACATAGAACATTTGGTGCGCTACGCCTCGGCTTATCACAGCCAAAAGTCGCAGGCGGCCAACTCGCTTTTTGGAGCTATTCAGGATGAAATCGTTATTCAGGAGCCTCCGGTGCCGGAATGCCGCCCGTGGACGCTAATAGAGACACTGGAGCGGGAGCGGGAGGTAACGGGGATTTTTGTGAGTGGACATCCGCTTGACGACTATCGGCTCGAAATTGCCAATTTTGTCAGTTGCAGCCTAAGCCAATTGGACGACAACAAGCATCGCCCCTTGCTACAAATAGCCGGTATGGTGAGTAACGTGCGTCACATGGTGAGCAAAAACGGCAATGGCTGGGGAATAGTAGAAATCAGCGACTACGAAGGCAGGCTGGAGTTCAAGCTCTTTAGCGAGGATTATCAGCGGTTTAAGCATTTACTGGAGATGGGCAAGGCCCTTTTTATCAAGGGTAGCTACCAGAAAGGTTGGCGAGACGATAGCGATCTGGAGTTCAAGCCCAAGGAGATGCGCCTATTGGAGGGCATAGGTGAAAGCCTTACGACGGCCATTACACTAAAGTTGGCGCTGGATGCGCTGACGCCTGAGTTGGTAGAGCAGTTGGACGAGTTGTGTAGAAACAGCAGCGGCCCGCATCGGCTGCGGATGGAGATTACCGATCGGCAAAGGCAGCTACGGCTGCAAATGGCGGCCCGTGAGCGCAAAGTGTTGGCCAATAATGATTTTGTGGCAGCGCTGGACCGTTTGGGTATTACCTACAGCTTAAACTAAAGGCAGGGTATGCAAACAACGCCAAGGGTATTGTGGGAAACTGGCAGCTTGTTGGCTATAGATAAGCCTGCCGGCCTTAACGTAGAGCGTTGGCCGGGCTTTTCGTCTGTAGAAGACTGGGTGGCCGATTATTTGGGCGCTGGCCGGCGCGCTGTTTTTGTGGGAATTATTCACCGCCTTGACCGGCCTGTGAGCGGGGTGTTGTTGCTGGCTAAAAAGAAGAGCGCTCTGCTGGCCCTTAACGAGCAGTTCAGGCAGCGGGAAGTGGCCAAAAGTTATCAGGCGTTGGTGGAGCAGCCCCTGCCTGAAATGTCGGGAGAGCTGGTACACTGGCTGCGTAAAGATCAGGCCGCCAAGCGCGCTTATGCTTATAACCGGCCGACGGGTCAGGCACAGGAGGCGCGCATTTACTACCAGCAGTTGGGTGTTATGCCCTTGGGGACGGCGCTGGAGATTCGCCCAGATGCGGGCAAGTATCATCAGATCAGGGTGCAATTAGCTGCTGCGGGAAGCCCCATTGTAGGGGATGCCCTGTATGGCGCGCAAAGCACTTTTTTTCCTGATGCCATTGCGCTTCATGCGGCGCGGCTTACTTTTTTTGATCCGGCCGGCGGTCAGGAGGTGACGGTAGAATCTTTGCCGCCCTGGCATGTTCCGGTCTTACCTATGCCTAATGCATAGGGCGGCAGGCAAACTTATCGTAGTAGGAGGCCCTACGGCCAGTGGTAAAACAGCCTTGGCTGTACGATTAGCTCAGCGTCTTGGGACGGTGGTAGTATCAGCCGACAGCCGGCAATTCTATCACGAGATGAGTATTGGAGTAGCGCGGCCTTCGGCAGCGGAATTGGCTGCTGCTCCTCATTATTTTATAGCTGATCGCAGTGTAACCGAGCCCCTGACAGCAGGGCAATACGCAAGGGAGGCGTTGGATCTGCTTAACGTACTTTTCCATGACCATGAGGTCGTTGTAGTGGCCGGAGGATCGGGATTGTATATCCGGGCTCTTACCGAAGGATTTGATGCGTTCCCGGAAACGCCGAAAGCCATTAAGGAAGCAATTCGGTCGCTCTATGCAGCCGAAGGGCTGGCTGGCTTGCAGGGGGCTTTGCAGGCCGTTGATCCGGTTTATTACGACCTTGTTGATCGACAAAATCCGGCCCGGCTAATGCGGGCCTTAGAGGTATGTCAGGCGACAGGGCAGCCTTATTCGAGCTTCAGGAGCGGGCAGCGCGTTGAACGGCCTTTTCGCGCGTCATTTCACTACATTGACCGGCCTCGCGAAGAACTCTATGATCGCATCAATACCCGGGTGGACCTCATGTTTGAGCAGGGCTTGGAGGCTGAAGCGCGGCAACTTTATGCGTTGCGCCATTTGAGCCCGCTACAAACGGTAGGGTATCAGGAGTTGTTTGAATATTTTGAGGGTAAGTACGACTTGGAAACAGCTCGGGAACGCATTCGGCAGCATTCGCGGCAGTACGCTAAAAGGCAGCTGACCTGGTTGAGGCGCGACGGGTACTGGAAGCCTTGGGCGCCAGAGATTTTGTTGTCAGATGATGTTGATGATCAGGCTTTTTTGCCTGATTGAGGCGATAATTTGACCTCAGGCAATATATTTTTACCCGAATGGATAATTTTATGAAGATAGATTAAGTTTCCCCATTGCGGCTCAGGGGTTCATTGCTTACATTTGAGCCGTGGGTACACCCAATTTCAAACAAGAAACCTATACCATGTCTTCCCAAATCTATCAACGCAACGGTGCCAGCCTGTGGAGGCGGCCGTTTTTTCTGATTTTTCTCCTTTTTTCATCTCTTTTTATCGTACAACCTGCACAGGGTAGTGCAACTTCATCACTGGAAGCGCCCCGGGCTATTGCCGCTTCTTCACAGACGTCGGTGGCCTGGTCGCCGGATGGCAGGCGGGTAGCGGTGAGTTTTGCCGACGGCCGACTGGCCCTGGCGGCACCGGGAAACAATGAACTAACCTGGTTAATAGCTGATGCTACGGGCTTGGGCCTGTTTTGCGTGGCCTGGTCGCCGGATGGCCGCCAATTGGCTGTAGGCGGGCAAACGGCCGTACAGGTGTGGAATGTGGCCGATGCCAGTGTCGTATCTACCCTTCAACACGAAGACTATGTTCGGGATGTAGCCTGGTCGCCCGATGGAAGACAGATTGCTGCCGGCGGCGATGATAAACTTACCTGGCTGTGGGAT
>CAYOTJ010000062.1:3014-11679 GCA_964406855.1 uncultured Saprospiraceae bacterium | reverse complement strand
GCCGAAAAAATAGCGGCGTCCATTTTTCACTCATCCTGACTTGGAGAACTATAAGGCCGGTGGTTGACGATTTTGGCGTGGGTTTCAGCCCCGCCGTATAGGACGTCAATGACGCCGGGCTGGCGGAGGAAGTCGTGGGGGAAGCCGAGCTCCGGGGCGCCGGCTGCACTGAGGCGGGCGCGGGCGTCGTGGGGGATTTGGATGTTGGCGGCGCCGAGGCAGTCGTCGAGTTGATGGGGTTTGGTAGCGCCTACGATGGGGATGAAGAGGGGGCCTTGCTCCATGACCCAACGGAGGGCCACCTGGGCTGGCGTGGCGCCAATGGCTTCAGCTACGGCTACTACCTCGCGGGTGATGGCGGTGGCGCGATCGTCGAGGCGACTGCTGTTTTCGGGCAGGCGCCCGGCTTCACCGCGGAGATATTTGCCTGTGAGGGCGCCGCCGGCCAACGGGGCCCAAGGCGTAACGGCCAGCTCGAAGGCGCGGGTCATGGGCAGGAGATCGCGCTCGGGGGTGCGTTGTAGCAGACTGTACTCTACCTGGAGGGCTACAAAGCGGGTCCAGCCGCGGAGTTCGGCTAAGGTATTGGCTTGGGAGACGATCCAGGCAGGGGTATCGGAAATGCCGATGTAATGCACTTTGCCTTGAGCGACGAGGTCGTCGAGGGCGCGCATCACCTCTTCAACAGGCGTGAGGCCGTCCCAGGCATGGAGCCAGAGCAGGTCGATAAAGTCGGTGTTGAGGCGGCGTAGGCTGGCCTCTACCGAACGCATGAGATTTTTGCGGTGGTTGCCGGCAAAATTAGGATCGCCGGCTTCGTCGCGGAGCGAGTACTTGGTGGCCAGCACAATGTGGTGGCGGTCGGGGCCTATGAACTCGCCGAGCCAGCGCTCTGAGGTTCCCTCTGTGTAGCGATTGGCGGTGTCGATGAAGTTGCCGCCAGCCTTGAGGAAGGCGTCATAAATGGTCTTGGATGTGTCGTAGTCGGCGCCCCACTTCCACTCCTGGCCGAAGCCCATGGAGCCAAGGCAGAGTTCGGATACGCGGAGGCCGCTTTTTCCGAGTAGTTTGTATAGCATATTGTAGTTGTTTTTTGATGTAGTAACGCCTTTAGGGAGGTAAAAGATGAGCGCGGCGGGCGTTTTTGCCGGACGGCGAACCGGGTACGGGCTCGGGGTGTTAAAATCCCAAAAAAGAAGTCTATGTCAGCCAGTGCAGAGATGCCTTATTTTATCAAGCCTTCGCAAAACCTGAGCGAAGCGGAAAAACGCCAGGCTTATGAGGAAGCTCTGGGGGTTATTGACGCTACGTTGGCCGGGGAGACGAGCTTTGTGCTTAAGATGAGCACCATCAACTGCGTATTGAAAACGTACCTTCCCTACTACTACTGGGTTGGGTTTTATGTGGTGCAGGAGGGGCGGCTATCGGTGGGGCCTTATCAGGGTACGCTGGGCTGCCTGCACATTACTTTTGGGCGGGGGGTGTGCGGTAAGGCGGCCCAAACGGGCGAAACGCAGTTGGTATTCAACACCCATGCCCTGGCTCAGGGCAGCGAACACATCGCCTGCGATCCCAATTCGCTTTCGGAAATCGTGGCGCCGGTGTTCAATGACCGGGGGGAGCTCATTGCTGTTTTTGATGTAGACAGCACTTTAGAGGGGTCTTTTGATGCAGTAGATCAGGCTTACATAGAGCAGTTAATGGCGCGGCATTTTTCCGCCGGCCCGTTAAAGATGGGATATTAGGCCCCCGATGGCTTAGCGACCTTCAATTTTATTCAAAATCCATTGCTTATCGGCCAGCGACCGGCAGGCGGCTACCTGTTCGCGTATTTTGCGCAGCCCTTCGCGGTCGTAGGGGGCTAGTCGGCTGAGCTTTTTGACGAAGCGCAGCACGTTGAGGTATTGCTTTTTGACGTCGGCAGAAACCACTTTGTTGCGCTGGAGATAGATGCGGAAGCTGTCGATGAGGCTATCGAGGGCTAAGTACTCGTCGAGCTCGTAGTATGTTTTTAGGAGTAAAAGCCGGGCGCCGAGTGCATAGACGACGTTGGGGTAGTCAATTTCCTGGAGCTGTTCCAGCACTTTTCGGTATTGGCCCTGGGAGAAGTACACTTTAGCCAGATTATAAGAAAGGGCGTTGTGCTGGTCTTCGGCGGGAAGCCGCTCTGTATACTCGTGGATGAAGCCTTCTACCCAATCAAAAGCCTTGACGTGCAAGCCTACGGTGATGATGTTTTTATAGTCTTGAGGTTGAATGACGCCGCCGGCCAGTAAGGCGCCCGAGGCAAGGCCGAGGCGGTAGAGATCAAATAACTCCTGAAAATAGTCGAGCCTGCCGGTATTGATTTTGGTGTCGATGCAATAGTTGCAGGCGTGGGTGAAGAGGGTTTTGCGATCGGCTTCGGGCAGTTCGCCGAGGTTATCGTGTAGCAGTACTTTTAAGAGTTTGAAACGGTCTTCGTCTTCGGGCTGTTGCCACATGAGGGCAGTGCGCCAATACAAGGCCACTAAAGGCTGCCGGATGACCTCGCTCCGGGGTAGTTGCGCCAGCCATTCCGGGGCCACATTGAGCTGAAAGGCGTTGGCTTTGAAGTGGCGATAGCCCAGGGTATCGCAGAGATGGCGCAGTTTTTGGGCGGCATAGAAGCATTCGAGGTAGTGGTCGGCATCGCTCAGGGCCTGCATATCGAGGGCGGGGTCGTTGGTGCGCTCGGCATAGCGGTGTCTGAGGGTGGCCAATTGAAAGCGAAACAGGTAGTCGGTGGCATCGGCGGTGCTGCGATCTTCAAGTTTTTGGTTGAGCTGTTGAAAATGAAGGGGGAGCTCGTGCCGGCCCAGCCACTCCAATTGGGTTAGCGCTACGTCGGCTGCCGATTGATGATGCCGGGCGACGGCTTCGAGGGCATAGCCGCCGAGCTCGGAGCAGTAGCGGCGCAGGGCGAGATCATTGTAGGGCTGGCGGCTAAATAGTTTTCGCCAAACATAATCTTTACCCAATTGTTTATATGTCGCTTCTACGAGTTGATCCTGTTGACGCCCTTGTTGGTGTTGCTTCAGCCCCTTGAGGATGAGCTCAAGCAACTGGCGGTGGATGGCCACTGAACCCTCGGGCAATGGAAGTCGTTGGAGCATCCGGCTCAGGCTTTGTGCCTCTGCTGCGGAAAAAGCGGCCAGCAACTGGATAAGTTTTTTACTAGGCACTGTGTTAAAGGATTGACTATAGATAAACTTAAAGTTCGACAAAAATAGAGCTTCATCCGGGATAAATAAATGAAATTCAGTTTGATTTAAGGGGAAAAAGTCCATTTTCAGGCCGACAAATAACCGATTCTGTAGCTTTTTTGGAACTTTATTCCGGCCATTTTTACATTCGGTATAACAGGTACTTCTCACGAGATGCACCAAAACAGAAGAGGATTATGAAAAGCTATTATCGTCTCCGATGGATCGTACTGCTAACCATACTGCTGAGTGCAGTGGGCTTGGAGCGGTTGAGCGCACAAACCTGTGAAGCCAACTTCAGTTTTGCTTTTGCCAATGAAGAGCTGGCCATCCTGTACCCCGAGCCTGGCCCCTATGAGAGCATCATCTGGATTATAAACGGGGTTTCGCAGCCCGGGCAGCCCGGGGCAGCCTATTGGCTCACGGTAGCTGCCGATACTACCTATGTTTGCCTCGTGGTTATCGACAGCACGGGTTGCAACGACGTCATCTGCCGCGACGTGTACGCCAACTCGCCTGAAGCGCTTTGTGCCACCACCGACTGTGTATGGCCCGGCGATGCAACCGGCGACAGGAAAGCCAACCTGTACGACCTCCTCAATATAGGCTTGGGTTATGGCGCACAGGGCCCTGTGCGCACCATCTTCCCGTCGCCAGACAACCACATCTTATGGGCGCCCAATTTTTCGGAAGACTGGGGCAGCCAACCCAATTTGCCCGACTTCAAACACCTCGACTGCGATGGCAACGGCATTGTGGATTTAGCCGACGTAGAGGCCATTCATTACAATTACTTTCCTGATCTTGAATATACCTCCCAGCCGGTAGCCGGGGCGCCGCCAGTATTTTTGGTGCTATCTACGGACACCATCTACATCGAAGAGCTGATGAATGTGGCTTCGCTGGAGATTACGGCTGAACTGTGGGCCGGTACGCCCGACCAGATTTTTGACAACTTCTATGGTCTGGCGTTGGGCGTGCGCTATCCCCAGGGCGTCAATTACCTCAATACGGCGTATCGGGAAGATGCTTTTCTGGGCGCTCCGGAAGAGATGCTGACATTGCAGCGCAATCTGGCGCCAACCTGGGGCCACAACCGCATTGACCTGGCCTTTACGCGCACTTCGGGTGAGGGCGTTACCGGAGGCGGGCCTATTGCCACTACTTCTTTTATCATCAGTAGCGACATCATCGGGGGGCGGGAAGAGGCTACTTACGATATTTACTTTGGGTTGGAGGGTATTCGTCTGGTGGATGAAAATGGAGATACCCTGTCGTACCATTTGCCCGGCGCAAGCGGCGTAGTAACGGTTATCAATGAGGTCATTGCCGGCGATCAGGCTTTACGACCCGGCGGCGCCCGCTGGCGAGTGTTCCCCAATCCGACACATGATGAGCTTAATGTACGCTTTTCAGGTACGGTTTCGGGGCAGCTCAATCTCTACAATGCCTTTGGGCAGCTGGTACAGACGCGCCGTCTGCTGGCCGATTCGGTAGTAAGCACATCGGTGGCTGATTTCCCGGCAGGCCTTTATACCCTTGAGTGGGTAGCAGAAGACGGTACAGCCCGACAGCAACGCGTGATGGTGGGGCGTTAGTCGGGCGCTCCGGCTACAATGATGACGATCTCTCCTTTGGCTTTACTTTCGTCGGCGTAGTGGGCCAACAGGTCTTTGAGGGGCGCTGTACGCAGGTCTTCATAAAATTTGCTGATCTCGCGGGCTACGCAGGCCGGACGATCGGGGCCACAGCGTTCAATGAGTTGCTCCAAACACTTGGCTAAGCGATAAGGCGACTCATACAGTACAAATGTATTGGG
This sequence comes from uncultured Saprospiraceae bacterium, assembly GCA_964406855.1. Lineage (GTDB taxonomy): Bacteria > Bacteroidota > Bacteroidia > Chitinophagales > Saprospiraceae > JAUMBM01. The sequence continues at coordinate 6,636 of CAYOTJ010000062.1, read as the reverse complement.
TAGGGTCGCTAAATATTGGAGTCGGGTTTGGCGTCCTTTCTTGTGGGGCAGGAACCCTTCGAAGTGAAATCGGTCGCAGGGTAGCCCCGATGCGGCTAAGGCAGGCACAAAGGCAGTGGGGCCTGGCAGGCAGGACACTTTTACGCCAGCTTCCGTGCAGGCGCGAGCCAACAAAAAACCGGGATCGCTAATGCCGGGCGTTCCGGCGTCGCTCACGAGGGCGATGGTGGCGCCACCTTGGAGTTGGGCCACTATAGCAGCTACGGCGCCGTGCTCATTGTGGGCATGGTGGGCGCGCAGCGGCGTTTTGATTTCGTAGTGATCCAGTAGCTTCCTTGTCGTGCGGGTGTCCTCCGCCAGAATGACGTCGACCTCTCTGAGCAGCCTGATGGCGCGCAGGGTGATGTCTTCGAGGTTGCCGATGGGCGTGGGGACGAGGTACAACATGGGTGCGCAGGATCAGGACAAGGCCGTGAGCTCGTAGTGGTAGGTTTCCATAATGAGGTTGGCTAACAGCTTTTCGCAGGCCGTTTCCACTTTGCGGCGGGCGTCGGCTTCGTTATCGGCTTCGAGGCGCATAGAGATGCGTTTCCCGATGCGCACATCCTGTACGCCGTGGATATCGATATTTTTGAGGCTGGAACCCACCGTTTTACCTTGAGGGTCGAGCAGTTCTTTATGGGGCATGATGTTGATCTCAGCTTGGTAGATCATGACAGTGGTTGTTTTTGAAATAAATACCGCGCCAGGTTGAAGAGCACGTACAGCATCATGATTGGCGCCAGCGCCAACTCCCGCCCTACGAGCAGCAATACCGCCGCAATGGCCGCAAAGATAAACCGAATCTCGTTGCCCTGCCAACCAAAGCCTTTGAATTTAAAACTGAACATGGGCACTTCGCTCACCAGCAGCGCTGAAAGCCCCGCTACTAAGGCGTAAACGAAGGCGGGATGCCCCAGCCAAACTCTTGAACCGGCCCAGTCGGCCTGATACAACAGCATAATGCCCGCTGTGAGCAGGGTAGCCGCCGGTGTGGGCAAGCCCAGAAACTGTTCGCTCTGGCGGGAATCGAGGTTGAATTTTGCCAACCGCAAGGCAGAAAAAGCCGTTAGGGCAAAAGCGGGCATCGCAGCCCAGTAAACACCAGGCCCCAGCTCAAAAGCCAGCGGAGCAGGCCCCAGCGTGAGCAGCGCGTAGCAGATGGCGCCCGGCGCCAGTCCGAAAGATACCATGTCGGAAAGGCTATCCAATTCCTTACCCAAAGGAGACGTTACTTTGAGCAGGCGGGCTGCGAGCCCGTCGGCAAAATCAGCCAGCCCGCCCGCCAGCAGCAGGAAGGCGGCCATCACAAACTGAGCATCGAGGATGTAGACGATGGCTGCACAGCCGGCCAGTAAATTGAGCAGGGTAATGGCGTTGGGAATATGTCTTTTCATGGCAAATCGTTATTGCGCCGCCAAAATTAACGCCATTTTTCACCATCTTAACCCTTTGTTAAGCGTTTTACGTCGGTAAGGGCCGTAAATTGCCCAGCAAACCATCCCGGGCGGATTAACTGTCTATTTACCTGAACGACAACAACACAATCCAAAAGACCATGCGAAAGCTATATTTATCAGCGGTTTTGGTACTCGGCCCTATCCTGGGGTTGCTGGCTCAACCCGCTAACGACGCTTGCGCCGATGCCATTGTGCTCACTGATCTGGCCAATTTTTGTTCCACCTCCGGCGCTTTTACCAATGTTGGCGCCAACGATGAGGGCTTACCGGAAGCTACATGCTTCCTGAACACCACGGTCGGCCGAGATGTCTGGTTTCGGTTTACAGCCGTAGCCAATGGCGTGAGTGTAGCTGTAACCGGCAACAATGACCCTAACCTGCCGGGCGGCACTCTGCTTAATCCCGACATTGCTCTTTACAGCGGCAGTTGCGCCAGCCTTGCAGAAATAGCCTGCAACAACGATGGCGCCAACGACGGCTTTGTGCAAATTCTCAGCGATGAACTTCAGGTAGGCGAAACGTATTTCATCCGCGTGAGCGCCGCCAATGCCAATACGGGTACTTTTCAGTTGTGTATCAATAACTTTAGCTTAGTGCCCGACCCCTCCGGCGACTGCAACAATGCCGTAGTACTTTGCGATAAATCTTCGTTCACGGTACCCCGGGTGGTGGGCACTGGTTCTAATCCCAACGAGCTCACCGGCGTATTTTGTGGAGGCGCCTCCATTGATGAAGACGCCTCTACCTGGTATAAGTGGACCTGCGACCAGTCAGGCAGCCTTTCTTTTATTCTTACGCCCCTCAACCCCGCCGACGACCTCGACTTCTACATCTATGAGCTGCCCAATGGTATAGACAACTGCTCAGGGAAGGTGCTGCGACGCGAGATGTCTTCGGGCCAGCAGGGTGGGCAGCCTTTTTCTTTCTGGCAACCTTGTACGGGACAAACAGGGCTGTCGCTGTCATCGACCGATGTAGCGGAGCTCTGCGGCTGCCAGTCGGGCGATGATAATTTTCTGGTAGCGCTCAATATGGTATCGGGGCGGAGCTATGCGTTGGTCGTCAACAACTTCAGCGAATCGGGTGCCGGCTTCTCCATTGAGTTTGGCGGCACGGGCACCTTCCTGGGCCCTATGGCGGCCTTTACGGCTACACCTCAGCAAACTTGTGTGGGCGAGAGCATTACTTTCCAGGATGCTTCCACCTTCACTACAGACCCCATCGCCATCCGGCGCTGGAACTTCGGGGCCGGCGCCACTCCTGCTACGGCTACGGGAACGGGGCCTTTTACGGTATCGTATAACCGTCCGGGGATCAAATCCGTTGTATTGGAAGTAGAAACCAACCGGGGCTGCGTAGTTACGGAGATCGCTACGGTAGAGGTCATCTGCTGCGACGACCACTTCACTACCAGCGCCAATGTTACCGATGTCGACTGCCCCAATGCGGCTACCGGCGCCATCGACTTCAACGTCGTCAATAACTATGGGCCCTATACATACAACTGGAATAATGGACTAACGTCACAAGACCTCACGGGTCTCAACGGGGGCGTATATCAGGTGGCCATACTGGATCAGGCCGGCTGTCGCGATACCCTCTCGTTTACCGTCGACTCGCCGCCGCCTTACAGCTTCGACACCTTGGTGGTGATGCCTACCTGCAATGGCGGCACTGATGGCGCCGTCACCTTAGTCGTATCAGGCGGTACGCCCCCATATCAGTACAACTGGCAGAACGCGGGCTTTGGCCCCAATAATACCCTATTGAACATCTCCCAAGGGGACTATACGGTGACGGTGCGCGATGCCAACGGCTGTCTTATCAACCAGGTATTACCTGTGAGGGAGCTTGAGCTTGAGCTCAACCCTCTGGTGCAAGCCATCACCCAACCTACCTGTTTTGGCTTCGATGATGGTCGCCTCGTAGTATCTGTCGATAATGGCCTGGCGCCCTATCAGTTCGATTTTAACAACGGCCAGGGCTTTCAGCCGGGTAATGTGCTCAACAACCTGTCGGCAGGTACTTACCAGGTTGACGTACTAGACGCTAACCTTTGCCGGGGCGACTTTACATTTGTCATCGAAGACCATCCGCCCCTTACGCTGGCCTTTGACGTAGAC
>CAYOTJ010000062.1:0-3004 GCA_964406855.1 uncultured Saprospiraceae bacterium | reverse complement strand
AATGTGAGCTGCTTTGGCGAGCAGGACGGCAGCGTCGACGCTCAGATTGGCGGCGGCGTGGGAGGTTATCAGTTTATCTGGGCCGACGGCCAAACGACCTCCGGACTGAATAGTCTTCCTGCCGGCAACTATTTCGTCACCGTTACCGATGCCAATGGTTGTGTTATCTCCGGCGATACAACCCTTATTCAGCCGCCGCAATTATTCCTTGATCTGCTGGAAGTTGTAGACAATATATGCTTCGGCGCTTCAGAGGGCAGCATTCGAGTTCAGGCCAGCGGCGGTATGCCGGGCTATGAGTACAGCATTGATGGCAATACGTTTCAGCTCGACTCCGTATTGACCAATCTGCCTGCCGGGGATTACACCGTAACTGTACTCGATGCCAACGGCTGCACCACTACGGTAGAGGCTACTGTATCTCAGCCATTGGAGTTAATCGTTGATGCAGGGCCTGACCGACTTATACTATTGGGCTATGATACCTTAGTGACGGCTTTGAGCAATTACTCGCCTGTGACCTTCACCTGGACGCCAACCGATAGCTTAGAGTGCCTCAATCCTCCCTGCGACCGCATTCGGGTGTCGCCCGTTAATACCACCACTTATCAGGTAACGGTGGTAAACGAAGACGGCTGCGTGGCTTTTGACCTTGTCACCATCCGGGTCATCAAAGACAGGCCGGTGTATGCGCCCAATGTATTTAGCCCCAACAACGACGGCGTCAACGACGGCTTTACGCTCTTTGGCGGGCCGGGCCTGAGCCGAATTGAAAAACTACAAATTTTCAGCCGCTGGGGCTCGCTGGTTTTTGAAGCCCGCGATATTTTGCCCAATGACCCCGCCTTGGGCTGGGATGGCACCTTTTTAGGCAAGCCCGTCGACCCTGGCGTATTTGTCTTTTTAGCCGAAGTGGAATTTGTAGACGGAGCAGTAGAACCCATAAAAGGCGATGTGACTGTGGTACGCTAAAAAATAACTATGGATCAACCCGTTGATGTGCGCCCCGGCGAGGCGCTTGATGTGGCCGCCTTATCGGCATACCTGATTGGCGCGTTGGCCGGTTTTAAGGAAATAGGGGGTGTTCGGCAGTTTCCGGGCGGCTACTCTAACCTCACCTACTTAGTACGCACCAACTTGGGCGACTACGTGTTGCGGCGCCCGCCTTTTGGCGCTACGGGCAAGGGCGCCCATGATATGGGGCGTGAATACAGCGTATTGTGCCGACTGGAAGGTGCGTTTGACTGCGCCCCCCACCCTGTGCACTATTGCGAGGATACCGGCGTATTGGGGGCTCCCTTTTACCTTATGGAGCGGGTAGAGGGTGTTATCCTGAGGCAGCAACTACCTGAAGGCTGGCCCAATGACCCCGCCCTGATGCGGGCCATATCAGAAGCAACCGTCGACCAATTGGCTGCTCTGCACCGCATTGATGTAGAGGCTGCAGGGCTCGCCGATCTTGGCAAACCGGAAGGGTATGTGAGCCGACAAGTGAGCGGCTGGACAGAGCGCTACCTCCGGGCCCAAACTGACGACGTACCCGACATACGACAACTGGCTGAGTGGCTGGCCGCTCATCAGCCCCGCTCACAACCAACCGCCCTGCTGCACAACGATTATAAGTACGACAATTTGGTGCTAGACCCCCGCCAGCCCAACCGCATACGCGCTGTGCTCGACTGGGAGATGGCCACCATTGGCGATCCGCTTATGGACCTGGGTCTTGCCTTAGCCTATTGGGGCGAAGCAACTGAAGCCAAGGCTCAGCCCTTGCTGGCGGCTAATCTCACCTGGTTGCCGGGCAATCTCAATCGGGCTGAAGTAGCCGACCGCTACGGCGCTGCTACGGGTGCTGACCTCTCTGATTTGCTTTTTTACTACGCTTTTGGCAACTTCAAAATCGCCGTCGTGGTGCAGCAAATCTATGCCCGGTGGAAACAGGGCCTCACCCAGGACCCCCGATTTGGAGGCCTTATCAAGGCTGTGCACTACTTTGCCAATCAAGGCGTACGCGCCCTTGACCAGCAGCGCATCAGCGGCATTCGCTGAAACAACTTTTAGGGTGTTTAAATGTTTATACATCGAATTAATCAATCGGAGTGCAAGCATGAAAAACCGCAGTGTTGAAACCATAACTACAGGCCATCCGCTCACGGTAGGCGCTATGAGTGTTCGTCAGCCCTTGCCTACGCAGCGGCTTGAGCAGATAGACCCCTTTATCCTTTTACATCACTTTGGTCCGGTACAGGCTGAGCCAGGCACAGACCCCCTCGATCTGGGGCCTCACCCCCACCGCGGCTTCGAGCCTGTGACTTTCTTATATCGGGGCGGGCTGCGCCACCGCGACAGCCGGGGCAATACAGGCCACCTTCGGGGCGGCGATGTACAATGGATGACCGCAGGCATGGGTATCATCCACAGCGAGCGCGCCTCCGACGACTTCTTGCGTCAGGGTGGCGTATTGGAAGGTATACAACTGTGGGTAAACCTGCCGGCCAGCCATAAGATGGTGCAGCCCCGTTATCAGGACGTCAAACTGGAAGACATACCCGCCCTTGCCTATGAAGGCGCTCAGGTGCGGGTTGTAGCCGGGGCGTTTGGCGACGCTGTTGGTCCGGTGCAGACCTACACGCCCATAGTAGCCCTTAAAGTGGAACTTGAGGCCGGCGGTCGTGTACAGTTACCTCTGCCCGAGAGCCACAATGCGTTGGTATACTTCCTCACCGGCAGCGCCCAACTCAACGATAACTGGGATTATTCCGCCGAAACGCTTCTCCACTTCCGCCGCGATGGAGCGGGTATCACGCTCAAGGGCATAGCGCCCTTTACCGAGGCCCTGGTGCTCAGCGGCGAGCCTCTCAATGAGCCTGTAGCTCAGTGGGGGCCTTATGTTATGAATACTCAGAGCGAGTTGTTGGAAGCTATGCGCGACTACCAACTGGGTCGGATGGGTGTTTATATCGAAGATTAAGCTGTTCTGTCTTGCGCCGCAATACGGGAAGTC
>CAYOTJ010000061.1:0-11882 GCA_964406855.1 uncultured Saprospiraceae bacterium | reverse complement strand
TTCCGACTCAGCAGCGGCAGGCAGCGCGCGGCGCTGCTGCGCGCCATAGCCGAAGAAATAGAAAATCTGGGCGACGCACTCATTCGGCGCGCCGTACTGGAAACGGGCTTACCCGCACCCCGCATTACGGGCGAGCGGGGGCGCACCTGCAATCAATTGCGCCTCTTTGCCAATCTGGTAGAAGAGGGCAGTTGGGTAGATGCCGTCATTGATGAAGCCCTGCCAGACCGACAGCCCCTGCCGCGCCCCGATCTGCGCCGTATGTTGCTGCCGCTGGGGCCGGTTGTTGTTTTTACGGCCGGCAACTTCCCGTTAGCCTTTTCCACAGCCGGCGGCGATACCGCTTCTGCCTTAGCGGCAGGTTGCCCCGTTGTTGTGAAAGCGCACGGCGCTCATCTGGGCGTCAATGCATTAGTGGCCGAGGCTATTAGTCGGGCTGTGGAGCGCTGCAAACTGCCGCCGGGTATTTTCTCATCGCTGCAGGGCTCCAATGCCATAGGACAGGCGCTGGTACAGCACCCGCTCATCAAAGCCGTAGGCTTTACAGGCTCGCACCGGGGCGGCATGGCTTTAGTGCAATTGGCGGCTGCCCGCCCCGAGCCCATACCCGTATACGCCGAAATGGGTAGCATCAATCCGGTGTTCATTCTGCCCGGACGGCTGGCCCGCGAGCCGGAAGCGCTGGCTACACTGCTGGCCGATTCGGTGGCGCTGGGCGTGGGCCAATTCTGTACCAACCCAGGACTGGTAGTGCTGGTGCGCAGCGCCGGCGCCGACCGCTTTATAGCGGCGCTCAAAAAAGCCTTAGTCGATACCGCCGAGGCGCCCATGCTTACACAGGGCATCCATAGCGCTTTTGAGGCAGGGCGACAGGCCTTTTTGGCCACAGAGGGCGTCCAGGGCGCCCCGCCCGCGCCTACGGAAGGCTGGCAGGCCCGTCCCGGCTGCGCCCAGGTGTCAGCGGAGACTTTTTTGGCCAACCCCCGGCTGCACGAAGAAGTTTTTGGCCCCTTCACCTTAGTCGTCTGCTGCAACGACGAAGCCCAGCGTATGGCCGTTGCGGCCGCATTAGGAGGCCAGCTTACGGCAACGCTCTTAGCCGATGAAGCCGAGCTGCCTTACTTTGCCGCGTTGGCCGAGCAACTCCGCCAGAAGGTAGGCCGCCTGATCTTCAATGGTGTGCCTACAGGCGTAGAAGTTTCGGCAGCCATGCACCACGGCGGCCCCTACCCGGCTACCTCCAATAGCCTCTTCACCTCGGTGGGCGCCGACGCCATCCGGCGCTTTGCCAGGCCGGTATGCTTCCAGAATGCGCCGGAAGCCCTGCTCCCGGAAGAGCTCAGACTAAGCAATCCGCTGGGCATCTGGCGCACCGTCAACGGCCAAAAAGGAAAATCATGAGAAAGACCTTTTTTTGTGTGGATGCCCATACCTGCGGCAACCCTGTGCGCCTCGTTGCCGGCGGCGGGCCGCCGCTGGAAGGAGAAGGCATGATGGAAAAGCGCCTGCATTTTTTGCGCGAGTACGACTGGATCCGGTGCGGACTCATGTTTGAGCCTCGGGGCCACGATATGATGTCGGGCTCCATCCTATACCCGCCCGCCAATGCCAATAACGACATTGGCATCCTCTTCATCGAAACCAGCGGCTGCCTGCCCATGTGCGGCCACGGTACCATCGGCGCCGTCACCATCATGCTGGAGGAGGGGTTGGTAAAACCCGGCACGCCCGGCAAACTGCGCTTAGAGACGCCCGCCGGATTAGTGCTGGCCGAATACCGGGAGGAAGGAGGAAAAGTGCGCTCGGTGCGGCTCACCAATGTGCCGTCTTTCCTATACCGCGAACAATTGGAAGTAGACTGCCCTGATCTGGGGCCGCTGCGCGTAGATGTAGCCTATGGCGGCAATTTTTACGCCATTGTAGACCCCCAGGAGAATTTCCGGGGCATTGAACACCATACGGCGGGGCAACTCATTGCCTGGAGCCCCCACCTGCGTCGGCAGCTCAATGAGCGCTATACCTTCCAGCACCCCCTCGACCCTGCTATTCAGGGGTTGAGTCATCTGCTCTGGACGGGCGCCCCCCTGTCGGAAGAAGCCCACGGCCGCAATGCCGTCTTCTATGGCGATAAAGCCATCGACCGCTCGCCTTGCGGCACCGGCACTTCGGCCCGCATGGCCCAGCGTTATGCCAAGGGGCTCTTGGCCGTAGGCGACACCTATGTACACGAAAGCTACATTGGCTCGCAGTTCATCGGCAGAGTAGAGGCGGCAGTACAGGTGGGCCCCTATGCGGGCATCATTCCCAGTATTGAAGGCTGGGCGCGCATTACCGGCTACAACCAGATTATCATCGACGATGAAGATGATCCTTATGCACACGGTTTTCAAGTTATATGAACAACAGCGCCTACCACATCATCGGCGGCGGCATAGCGGGCCTATGCTCAGCCTGGTACCTGCGCGAAGCGGGCTTCGAGGTGACCATCATCGACCGGGGCGACCTCTCCGACGGCGCCTCTCATGGCAATGCGGGCATGGTGGTGCCCAGCCATTTTGTGCCTTTGGCCTCGCCGGGCGTCATTGCTCAGGGCATGCGTTGGATGCTCGACAGCAAAAGTCCTTTTTACATCAGGCCCCGCTTCGACCTCGATCTGATGCGCTGGCTGTGGCGTTTTTATCGCTCGGCCAATGCCCGACACGTAGCCGTCTGCGCGCCGGTATTGTACCGTTTCAATGAGTGGAGCAAGAACCTATACCAGGAGTTTGCCCAATTGCCCGATTTCGATATTTGCTTTGAGGAGCGCGGCCTGCTGATGCTGTACCGCACCGAAGCTCATGCGCTGGGAGAGCAGCAATTAGCTCGGGAGGCCAATCAACTGGGAGTCAGGGCCGAGGTGATAGACAGGGCTGGCCTGCGCGTCTTGGAGCCCGATATGGAGCTTGACGTACTGGGCGGAGTATATTTCCCCGCCGACGCTCACCTCTACCCCAATCGGTTCATCGGGCAGTTGCGCGCCGCCCTTGAGCGCCGGGGCGTGACTTTCCGGCTGCGCACCGAAATTACAGGCGCCGCGGCTACTGCCGGACGCGTATCGGCCTTGCATACCGCCTCTGGCGAATCCATTGCCGTAGACCAGGTGTTGGCAGCCTCCGGCGCCTGGACTGCACAGATGCTGGCGCCCTTAGGCGTTCGCCTATTGCTGCAAGACGGCAAGGGCTACAGCATTACCATTGACAAGCCGGCGGTGAAGCCGCGCATCCCCACCATCCTCACCGAGGCGCGGGTAGCCATCACACCTATGGGCGAAGACTTGCGCATTGGCGGTACGTTGGAGCTCAGCGGCCTCCGCGCAGGCGTGGATGGGCGCCGCTTAGCCGGTATCATCGAAAGCGTGCCCCGCTACTACCGCAACTGGGCTACCCCCGAAGCGGCGCTGCGCCAAGTGTGGCATGGCTTCAGGCCCTGCTCCCCCGACGGCATGCCCTATATTGGTCGGGCGCCGGGCTTCTCCAACCTCATGGTAGCCACCGGCCACGGCATGATGGGTATGAGCTTGGGGCCGGCTACGGGAAAGCTGGTAAGCCAATTGGCTACTGGTAGCGCCACCGGCGTGGAGATGAATTTGATGCGGGTGGGCAGGCGGTAATCGTATGCGCTGCTGCTGAAAGATGGAGTAACTCCGCTAGGCGAAAGATTATGCGAAGACGATCTACCGCCTGTGCTCACACGAGCGACCCCCAAGCTGCCCAAGCGCAAAGAATTATTCTTGAGCGCCCACCCACAAATGCCCCGGCGCAGGAAGATCGGGGAGCGTTGGCGCAGACCTCCTTGAGGTTGACGCATATTTCGTGCGGGCAATGGAAATGTTGACGCAACTATTAAAGGCAGGAGTTTATGGATGTCAGACCATTCATTGCTACTGCTGTCAAACAAGGTGCTGACCCATTCAAGAACTTGTCTGTCTATTCACTTCGGGAGAAGACTCTAATCACATGCGACTCACTCGACTCCCTGAATAGTTACAAAAGTAGATGCTATGCGGTGTGGCCCTAAAACAAAACAAACGATTAAAGCCAGCCGGCGCCTAAGGCTAAGCCGATGGCCATGAGCATGATGGCTACGGTGAGTTGGAGGAAGCGGAGGGTGACTTTTTTGAGGAGTTTGTGGCCGATGTAGGCGCCGGCGATGGCCGAGGCGGTGGCTGCGGCTACTAAGCTGAGGTTGTTGTGGAGGGCGCCGGCCTGCAAAAAGCGGGTAGCGTATACGCCTATGCGGGTGAAGTCGACGAATGTAGAGACTACAACGGCGGTGCCTACAAAAGCTTCTTTGGAAAGACCCGCTTTGATGAGGAAGGCGCTGCGCAGGGCGCCCTGCATACCGGAGAGGCCGCCGAAGAAGCCGCTTAGGGCGCCGCCGAGGGGGAGCTTGCGGGGGCTAAACTGGAGGCGATCGAAGTAAGGGATGAGGTCCATGACTGCAAAGAGAATGAGCAGCAGCGCAATGGTGAACTTGACGGGGTATACGGAGAAGGCGTTACCCAGCAGGCTGTAGGTAAACAGGGGGGCGGCATCAGCTATATTGAGAAGCAGCCATGAGCCCAACAGCGCTGCCAGCACGGCGGGCACGCCAAAACGCAGCAGTACGGCGCGGTTGGCGTGGCGGCCTACCAGCGCAAGTTTGAAGAGGTTGTTGAAAAAATGTACTACGCCGGTGAGGGCAATGGCGAGGTCGAGGGGGAAAAACAGGGCGAATACAGGCATGAGCAGGGTGCCCAGCCCGAAGCCCGAGAAGAAGGTGAGGATGGCGGCCAAAAAGGCCGTAAGCGATATGATGAGGGTAGCCATGAGCGGGTAAGTTGTCTTTTTTAGGGGAGGAAGGCGCTTACCAACTGGCGCCTGCTCCGCCGCCGCCGGAACTGCCGCCGCCCCAACTGCCGCCGCCGCCGCCGCCCGAGCCTCCGCTGCCGCCGGACGAGCGGGTTTTTTGGGGGATGACCACAATCTCCTGGTGTTGGTAGTGGCAGTTTTTGCACTCGTAGTGCAGCGCCTTGCGGCCGGAGCTGTGGTAGGTGGCGTGCTCCAGCACCTGGCTATGGGCATGGTAGTAGGTGAGGTAGTTGCAGCGGGGGCAGGATTTGTAGCGGCTGAGGCGGCGGGCGTAGCGGAGTATCTGCACATCGGAGCGGTCGTCGGTGACCCACACGTCGTAGTCGACGGAGCCGAGCTCTTCTTCGGTGAGTTGGCCAGCTTCCAAAAATTCGTCTTCTTCCTGGTCGTTGAGCTTGCGCATGGGCTGGCCGTTGAGGCTGCTGTAGCGGGGCTGATTGCGGAGGCGTTGCAATACGGCCCTGAGCCCCAAATAAAGGATGATGTAGGGCAGGGGAAAGACGAAGATGAGCCCCAACCAGGTAACGTAGCGAACGTGGCGGTATTTGTCGTAAAGGTCCTCCTTATTCAGCAGGGTGATGACCACCCAGGCCATGATGGCCAGGCCGAGCAAAATAGAGATGAAGCCATACGCATATAAGGCAGGATGAACTTTGTAGCCCATCACCTTGGGCCAGCCCTGCTGGGGGTCGACGGCCCGACGCATTTCAGCTAAAGCTTCCGGGCTTTCCAGCAGGGTTTTTATGCGGCTTACGGTGGCCGTGAGGCCGCCGGTATAATCGCCCTGCTGAAAACGAGGCACCAGCTCTTCGAGCAGGATGCGATAGCAGATGACGTCGGGGAGGAGGGCTTCGAGGCCGTAGCCGGTTTCGATCTCGGTGCGGCGTTGGTCCATGACCACCAGAATGAGCAGGCCATTGTCGGCGCCCTTCTGGCCAATGCCCCAATGCTCGAAGAGGCTCACGGCAAAGTCTTTGGGGACGTTGTCGCCGATGCCGGGCAATACAACCACGGCAATCTGGGCTGTAGAGGTGCGCTCAAGGCTGGCGATCATGCGGTTGAGGGCGGCTGCGCCTCCATTGGCCAGCAGGCCGGCGGGGTCGCTCACGTAGCCGCCGCCGGAGGCCTTGGGGTCGGGTACTTCATTGACGGTATACGACTGGGCTTGCAGGGCGCCGGCCCATAAAAACCACAGAAGAAAACTAATGCCGATGCGGATGTTCATATACGCCGGGGTAGATGAAGGGTAGCTGCCGAGGCTGAATTGCGACGGCTGTTGGGCAAAGTTACAGCTTTTGTGTATTATAGCAGGGCATTATTCCGGCCAAGGGCGGGATTCAACCGACAGATTTCCAATAAAATCGGCATTTATTTTTAAAAAGCGCTTTTCCGTCCGGGATAGTTGCCTTATCTTTGCGCCGCTAAAATGAATTGTTAACCAATGGCATTCTTTCAATGCCAAAGAACGCATCATGGCAGAAAACGAAGATTTGCAAACAACGCCCGTAACCCCGGAAGAGGTTACTGAGGCAACAACTTCCGAGGAAGTTGCAAGCACGGCAGGCGAGGAGGAGGAAGAATCCGCTAAGCCCGTTGTGATCAAGAAAAACGAAATTGTTGCCGACGAGCCGGCCTCTTCGGAAGAGGAGGAAGAGGAGGAAGAAGACATCGACATCCTCGCAACGGAAGCGCTTCCGGTAATGGGCGGCGCCCACGACGATTTCAACTGGGGTATCGGTAAGCGCAGCGTAGCCGCTTATACCGCTGATGAGCAGAAGGAAATCCTGTCGTCTTACGACGCTTCGATGCGCGCCATCGAAGAATTTGAAATCGTTGGCGGCCGGGTAACGGCCATCACGGGCGGCGACGTAGTACTCGACCTCAACTCCAAGTCAGACGGCCTCATCCCGCTGTCTGAATTCCGCGATATACCCAACCTCAAAGTGGGCGATATCATTGAAGTGTACGTAGAACAGCAGGAAGACGCCCGCGGCCAGCTCGTGCTGTCGCGTCGCAAAGCCAAGCTGCTCCGCGCCTGGGATCGCATTAAGGACAGCTACGAAAACGGTACGGTTATTACCGGTACGGTTATCAGCAAGACCAAAGGCGGTCTTATCGTTGATTGCAGCGGCTTAGAGACCTTCCTCCCCGGCTCGCAGATCGACATCAAGCCCATCATCGATTATGATGCATACGTGGGCAAAACGATGGAATTCAAAGTGGTTAAGATCAACGAAACCATCAAGAACGCCGTCGTTTCGCACAAGGCGCTTATCGAGAGCGATCTGGCCGAGCAGCGCGAGGCCATCATCGCCAGCCTCGAACGCGGCCAGGTGCTCGAAGGTCTCGTCAAGAACATCACCGATTTCGGCGCCTTCCTCGATCTGGGCGGCGTAGATGGTCTGCTCTACATCACCGACATCAGTTGGGGCCGCATCAGCCACCCGAGCGAGGTGCTGCAGCTCAACCAGAAGATCAATGTGGTGGTGCTCGACTTCGACGAAAACAAAAAGCGCATTTCACTTGGCCTCAAGCAGTTGCAACCCCACCCCTGGGAGGTGCTCAACGCCACCATCAAGGAAGGTTCTACGGTTAAAGGCAAGATCGTCAACATCGAAGACTACGGCGCCTTCCTGGAAATCCAGCCGGGCGTAGAAGGCCTCATCCACGTATCGGAGGTGAGCTGGAGCAACCAGCCCATCAACGCCCGCGAGTACTTCAAACTGGGCCAGGAATACGAAGCCCGCGTAGTGACCATCGATCGCGAAGACCGCAAAATGTCGCTGTCGATCAAGCAACTGTCGCAAGACCCCTGGGAACTCATCGAAGGCAAATATCCGGTGGGCAGCCGCCACAGCGGCACGGTGAAGAACCTCACCCCCTACGGCGTATTCGTAGAGCTGGAAGAAGGCATTGGCGGTATGGTACACATCAGCGACCTGTCGTGGACCAAGCGCTACGGCCACCCTTCGGAGTTCACCCGCGTAGGCAACAGCATCGATATCATCATCCTTGAGATCGACAAAGACAGCCGCAAACTGTCGCTGGGCCACAAACAACTCGAAGAGAACCCCTGGGATACCTTCGAAACGGTGTTCCCCGTGGGCTCTTACCACGAGGCTACCATCCTCCGCAAAGACGACCGCGGCGCCATCGTGCAGTTGCCTTACGGCCTGGAGGCTTATGCTCCGCTCAAGCACATCCGCAAGGAAGACAATACGTACGCCAACGTGGAAGAAATCATCACGGTTAAAGTGATTGAGTTCAACCGCGACGACAAGCGCATCCTCGTAAGCCACCTCCGCTACCTCGAAGACATTCGTCGCGAGGCCGATGAGCAGGTGAAGAAGGAGCGCGCAGAAGAGCGCAAGCGCACCAACACGGCGGTCAAGAAGCAACAATCGACCATCGAGCGCGATACGCTCGGCGACCTCGACGTGTTCAACCAACTGAAAGAGCAGTTGGCCGACAACGAGGACGGCGGCGACAAAGAATAAGCATAACGCTCCGGCGGCCGCTCCGGCGGCTTGCCGGTTGCTTTTTTCAAACCCCCGAATTTGCCGCATATCGGTAATTCGGGGGTTTTCTTTTGTGCCCGCAACCCGCCATTGCCGAAGATGCCGGGCAGGCGCGCCCGAATCGATCCAGGATTCCCAGCTATTTTTTTTGCAGCCGCCTGACAAAATTACGTCAAAAAAACACCCGCCCTGGAAGCAACTTTTTGGCCCGAACAGGCATCTATACAATACCGTACGGCTGCTTGTAGCATGTAAGCGGCATTTATGCGGTTCTTAAGGGAATTTTAGTTATTGTGTAAAAAGTGTTAATTTTTTCATAAAGCACGGCTAAAAAGCTTGCGCGGTATTATAATTCCCTGTATTTTCGGCCAAATTTGATTGTGTAATCCCAAATGTAAGGTTATGAAGCACCTTTTACTAGGATTTTTCTTCATGGTTTCATTAGCAACTGCGGCTTCGGCTCAGGTTCGCGTCAATGCCTCTGCGGTGGCTGAGCGCATAGATATTCGCGTATACCCCAACCCCGCAGAAAGTTATCTGGAGGTCAATGACAACGACCGGGTAAGTCAGGTGGCAATTTTTAATCTGGCTGGCCGTCAGGTAAAAGAATTCCAATACATCAAAGGAGAGCGTTTTTATGTAGGCGATCTGCCCCGCGGCATGTATTTAGTGCAGCTTTATGACGCCCGTCGTAAAACGATCACCACGCAAAGAATAAATAAACTTTAGCGGCAGGTATTGATTCGGGCCCTTGTGCCCGGCCTTCATACAGGGATTGCCGCTTGCATACTTTTTATTCGCCCTTCAAACGGGTAGCCATCAGGTGAAAAGTATGTTTCTTTTGGGGGATTGGCCCCCATTACTCTCGGATGCGAAAAGTGTAGGGGTCGTTGCTTAGCAGCGGCCCCTTAGTTTTTATTGCACTTCAAAAAAATTTAACCCTCACGTGCAACCCTCTTCCCGGCCTTTCGTCTTTTCCTGTAAATCAATGAGATCACCTGCGGCTACTTCGGCGGCCGCAAAAGAAAAGCTTGAACTATGTCAGTCGATTCCTCAGCCCACCCCTTATCGGGCTTTACGGCAGACGGCGGAGTAGGAACCCACTTCGAGTTGGTGCGCAAATGCCAGCGCGGCGATCGTCGGGCCCAGTTCGAGCTCTACAAGTTGTACGCCCGTGTCATGTACAATGTATGCCTGCGCATGACCGGTCATGCCCAGGATGCGGAAGATGTGTTGCAGGTGGCTTTTGTAGATATTTTTTCCAAACTCGGCACTTTCCGCTTTGAATCGGCGGTGGGAGCCTGGATCAAACGGGTTGTAGTCAACAGTTGTATCAACCACTTGCGCCAACGTCGGCTGATGCTGGAGGAACTCGACCCCCGCTATGATGCCACAGAGGAGACCGATGAGCCCCATACGCCGGATCATCTGAACGTAGAGGCCATCAAGCGCAAGGTGCAGCAACTACCCGACGGGTATCGCGTGGTGCTGAGTTTATATCTTTTTGAAGGCTACGATCATCAGGAAATTGGCGAAATACTGGGCATTACGGAGGCTACCTCCAAATCGCAGTACAGCCGGGCACGCAAAAAATTGAGAGCTTTACTTGAATCCGCCGGAGGCGCCTCCGGCGAATAATGGAAAGGGAACCATGGAACAGGATCATTTAAAAACATTCATTGAGCAAAACCGGGCAGAATTCGATAGCGAATACCCCAGCCTCAGGGTTTGGGCCGCTATCGAAAAACAACTGCCCGAGTCGGGGGCCGCTAAGCTTCGCCGCTTAGCCTTCACCTGGAGTAAGGCCGCCGCCATTGCACTCCTCATCGTAGCTACCGGCTGGATCGGCTATCAGTGGGGGATGCGCCAAGGCGGCAGCCTGGCGGTAGACAGCCGCAACGAGCAGCTTTTTCAGGAATTGGCCGAAACCGAGCAGTTCTACCAACAAAAAATCGCCCCGCGGCAGGCACGCCTTACGCAACAGCTACAGGACCCCCGCCTGGATGCCGACCTCGCTGAAATAGACCGGGCAATGGAAGAACTGCGCGCTGAGCTATCTGTAGCCCCTCCGGGCACAGAGGCGCAACTGGTAGAACGCCTGATTCAGCAATACCGCCTGAAACTGCAACTTCTGGAGTATATCCAGGAAAAATTGGAAAAAGCAAACGAAAACGCAACAAAATATAAGCAAGATGCAACTGAGATTTAACGTCGGCTTATTGGCTCTTGTAGCCTTGCTGGGGCTGACGAACGAAGCGCTGGCTGCGCGCCAGGAATTCACCAAAACGATCAACAAGGAGTTTCCCATAACTGCCGACGGCTTCACCGAACTGCAAAACAAGTACGGAAATGTAACCGTCCGCACCTGGAATCAGAACAAGGTCAAGATCGACATCGTCATCAAAGTACAGGCTCGCGACCAAAGCGCCGCCCGGACTGCATTCGACCGCATCAATGTCGTATTTTCCAACTCGGCCAGCAGCGTCAGAGCAGTTACGGAAATTGAAGCCTCCCGAGGCGGATGGTGGAACTGGGGCGACTCCAGCAACGACTTCAAAATCTATTACGATGTCTACATCCCCGAGCAAGGCTCCCTCACCGTCGGCGTCAAGTACGGCAACGTGGCCACGGCGGCCATAGGCGGTATACTCAACCTCGACGTCAAATACGGCAACATCAAAGCCGACGGCGCCGACGGCCAAACCACCATTGCCCTTAGCTATGGCAACGGCTCCTTAACCCGGGCCCGCAACATCACCATCAATGTGGCCTACGGCGATTTCACCATCGGAGAAGCACAGGAAATTACCGCAAGGGGCCGCTATGGCCACTACAAAATTGAACGGGCTGCCAACATCCGCGCCGACTCCCGCTACCACGGCTTCGAGGTCCAGCAAGCCAATAAATTCCAATGCGACTGTGGCTACGATAACCTCAAGTTTGGCCAACTCGGCGAACTCATCATCTCCGGGAGCTATACCGACGCCGAAGTGCGGCAGTTGTCGCGCGGCATGACCCTCAATCTTTCCTACGGCGACGTCGAAATTGATCGCCTTGAAAGCGGGTTCTCCGAAATTGACGTGACCGTCAATTATACAGACATCAAAATCGGCGTCGATCCTGCCGCGCAGTATAGCGTAGACATCACAGGCCACTATACCGACGTCAATGTGCCCTCAAGCCTCTCCCTCAGCTACGACTACGAAAAGTCGTCGTCGCGCCAGGTGAAAGGCCAAACCGGCGGCGGTGGCGGCGGCGTCATCCGCGGCAAGTTGTCTTACGGCGACTTCAACCTCTATAAGCATTAAAGCAAATTGATTTGGGCGCATCCCCGCCCCCCCCCTTTAACGCCAACCTCGGTTTTGGCGCCATCGGCAGGGGGGGGGGCGGGGGCGCTCCCTTCCGGGCTCGCCGACCGCTAGGTGCAAAGCACTGCCTCCTGCCGTCGGCCCCCTTCAGGCAGCTTGCGCGGGCG
>CAYOTJ010000060.1:7086-11940 GCA_964406855.1 uncultured Saprospiraceae bacterium | reverse complement strand
AAACATCCTCCGGCAACGGCTTATCGACCTGCATGAGTTCAAACAACTCCCGGATGCGATCCAGAATGAGTGCATTGAGCCTGACGTCTTCCGCCGTATCGTGTTCCAGAAATTCAACCGTTGCGCCCCCATACAACTTATCGTCCAATTGCCGTTCAAAGTTAAGGATGCGAAAAATGCGCGTACCTTCGGTGCGAACATCCAGCTCTCCGCCGGGGTATCGCTTTTCCACAGAAGTCAGGCGTACCTCGCAACCTATGCTCCGCAGCCGGTTGTCCATAAAGGTGGGCACGCCAAAAGTTATGCCATCGCTTTCGCAATCGCGGATAAGCTGGCGATACCGGGGCTCAAAGATGTGCAAATTCAACGCTTCTCCGGGGAAGACGACAATTTGCAGCGGAAACTGGGCCAGCTTGGAAGGCATAAGCAAAGATTGGTAATTTTTGAGCCTGTTTGCCATTACTGCCTACAAGCCATGCGCTTACAACACCCTAATGATCATCCTGTTTATCACTTTGCATAAAATTATCCATAAAATCATTCAAGTGCTTAAAATTATCCCAATGTTCACCCACCAACCTGTCAAAGTCCGGCGTTTTCAGTTCTCCCTCTTTTTGTTCGGGCTGCTATTGCTGGGCGGTCTTTCCTCCTGCCGCAAAGACCAGCGCGCTGAGGCCATGCCGGAAAGCGTAAAAGCTTATGTTTATGCCTACTCCTCAGGTCTGCTCTCGAAAAATGCCCCCGTCCGGGTGCAATTTGCCAGCCAGGTAGTTTCTGAAGACCAGGTGGGTAAGCCCGCCGGCGCCTCCATCCTCACCTTCCGCCCCGCCGTAAAAGGCAAAGCCGTATGGGAAAACCGCCATACCATCCGCTTCGACCCCGATCCGGCCTTCAAAAGCGGCCAGGTATATGTTGTAGCCGTTGAACTGGAAGACCTCTTCGACAACCTTCCCGCCGACGCCCATGCCTTTGAGTTTGACTTCCGCACCCGCGATCAGTTCTATACCGTACACGTCGACGAGCTCTATGCCCCCGACGCCCGCCAGCGCCAGAAGCAAACCCTCAAAGGCAGCATTGTTACGGCCGACGAGGCCGACCCCAAAGCCGTAGAAAGCCTGCTCAAAGCCCGCCAGAACCGACGCGACCTGGCCGTAAGCTGGAGCCACGACGCCGCAGGCCTGGTGCATGCTTTCGCTGTAAAAGGCATCGATCGGGGCGCTGAACCGGGCGCTGTCAAACTCAGTTGGAACGGCGACGCCCTCGACGTAGACGTAGCCGACGAGCGCACCATCGAGGTACCCGCCCTTAACGACTTTAAAGTAACCCGCGCCCGCAGCGTAGCCGGCGCCGACCCCTACTTAGAAATCCAGTTTTCCGACCCCCTCGATCCTCAGCAAGACCTCCAGGGGCTCATCACCGTGAGCAATGCCACTGCCATGCGCTATGTTATCGACGGCCAGACGGTTCGCGCTTACCCCCAGGAGCGCCTGCGCGGGCGTCAGACCATCAATGCCGCTCCGGGCATTCTCAATACCGAGGGCAAGCGAATGGCCAAAGCCAGCCGCTGGCCAATCAGTATAGATACCGACGAACCCCAGGTGCGCCTCACCGGCCGGGGCGTCATCCTGCCCGGCGGGGGCGAAGGCCAGCTCTTCCCCTTTGAGGCCGTAGGCCTCAACGCCGTAGAAATTGAAGTATTCAAAATCTTCCACAACAACATACTCCAATTTCTCCAGACCAACGACCTCGATGGCCAATACGACCTACACCGGGTGGGCCGCGTTATCCTGCGCAAAAAAATTCCGCTGGAACAACTCCGAAACGACGCCAATCCCGGTGAATGGAATCGCTATGCTCTCGATCTGAGTACCCTCTTCAAGCAAGACGACAAAGCCATCTATCAGGTGCGCATCGGCTTCCGAAAGACATATTCCACCTACACCAATTGTGAAGATCAGACTGCCTCTTCTGATGAAGACGCCTTGGAAATCAGCGATGCTTATAGCGACGACGACCTGGCCCATCAGGAGAGCTTTATGGATATGTGGTACGGCATCGACGGCTATTACGAAGATTACGACTGGTCGGACCGCGACAATCCCTGCAAGGCCGCCTACTACAACAGCTCCCGCTTTGTGCAGCGCAACGTACTGTCGTCTAACTTAGGCATCATCACCAAAGGCAGCGGCGACG
The DNA here is from genome assembly GCA_964406855.1 of uncultured Saprospiraceae bacterium. Classification (GTDB taxonomy): domain Bacteria; phylum Bacteroidota; class Bacteroidia; order Chitinophagales; family Saprospiraceae; genus JAUMBM01. Next base: position 9,747 of record CAYOTJ010000060.1, on the reverse strand, counting down.
GCAAGTCGTTTCTCAGCGTAGTAACCAACCTCCAAACAGCCCAACCGGAAAGCCAGGTAAAACTACAATTCTACGACTACCAGCTCCAACTGCTTGGCGAAGCCGCTACCGACGGCCAGGGCATAGCCCGCATAGCCCTCGAAAGAGAACCGTTTGTGGTAGTAGCCCAGAAAGGCGAACAACGCGGCTACCTTCGCTTAGCCGACGGCGAATCGCTCTCACTCAGCCGCTTTGATGTGGCCGGGGCTACCCCGCAGCGAGGCCTCAAAGGTTTCCTATATGGCGAGCGGGGCGTTTGGCGCCCCGGCGACTCCGTCTTCCTCAACTTTATCCTCGAAGACCGCAACGCCCGCCTGCCGGCAGGCTACCCCATTCAGTTTGAACTTTTAGACGCCCGCGGACAACTGCGCGAACGCCGCGTAGTAGGCGAGCCTACGGGCCGCATTTACCCGCTTTATTTCAGCACCCGCCCTGATGATGCTACCGGCATCTGGCTGGCCCGCGTAAAAGTGGGCGGCGCCGTATTTGAAAAATCGCTGCGCATAGAAACCATCAAACCCAACAGGCTCAAGATCAACCTCAACATCCCCGGCGACGCCCTGCGCGGCGGCGTCCAGGCCCAGATCAATGCCCAATGGCTGCATGGCGCGCCGGCGTCTGACCTAAAGGCCGATGTAGAAGCCAACTTCCGGGAAGATCGTTCTTCCTTCAAAGGTTTTGAAGATTACTCCTTCAGCGACCCCGCCCGCAGTCTCAGCGTAGAGCCTGCTACCGTGTTTGAAGGCAATCTGAATGGACAAGGCCAGGCCTCTTTCGAACTCAACCCTCCTGCCGAGCAACTGGCGCCCGGCAAAATGACCGTCAACCTCCGCACCCGTGTATTCGAACAGGGCGGCGATTTCAGCACCTACCAGTCGAACGCTACCTACTACCCCTACAATGCCTACGCCGGCGTAGCCCTGCCGCGCTCGCGCTATGGCGAAAAGCGAGTAGACATCAATAAGGCGGCCCAGCTTCGCTTTGCCCTCCTTGACGCCGGCGGGCGCCCCATAGCCGGTCGCCGCCTCAGCGTAGGCCTCTACCGCCTCGAATGGCGCTGGTGGTGGGACGAAACCGGCGAAGACGTATCCCAATACAACAATGCCACACACATGGACGCACTCAGCCGGCAGGAAGTGACCACCGGCAGCGACGGTAAAGCAGCCTGGTCTGCCACCGTCAGCGAATGGGGCCGCTACTTAGTGCGCGTTTGCGATACCGAAAGCGGCCACTGCTCCGGCGACTACTTCTACGCCGGCTATCCCTGGTACGGCGAAGACGAACAATATCCCGATGAAGCCGCCATGATGATGTTTAGCGCCGATAAGAAAAAATACAATGTCGGCGAAACCGTCAAACTCACCATTCCGGCAGCTCAGGATGGGCGTGTGCTCGTAACCCTCGAAAACGGCTCAGGCGTCATCGAAGCGCACTGGATGGACGCCAAAGCCGGCGATAATACCTATACATTCAAAACAGCTTCCGGCATGGCGCCCACCGTCTATGCCCACGTCATTCACATACAGCCTCATGGCCAGGCCGAAAACAACCTGCCAATACGCCTGTACGGCGTCATTCCCATAGCCGTAGAAGACCCCGCCACCCGGCTGGAGCCCCGCATTGCTATGGCCGAAGAGCTGCGTCCCGAAGCGGAAACGACCATCACCGTCAGCGAAAATGCAGGCCGCGAAATGTCGTATACCCTCGCCATCGTCGACGAAGGTTTGCTGGGCCTCACCAACTTCAAAACCCCGGATCCCTGGGGCGTCTTCTACGCCCGCGAAGCGCTGGGGGTAAAAACATGGGACGTATTCGATCAGGTGTTGGGCGCTCACGGCAGCCAGATGGCCCGTATATTGGGTATAGGCGGCGACGGCGCCACCGTTAAACGTCCCGATGCCGATAAGGCCAACCGCTTCAAGCCGGTAGTCATTCACCTTGGCCCCTTCCACTTGGCCAAAGGGCAGCGCAAAGCCCATAAAATAAGGTTGCCCAACTACATCGGCGCTGTGCGGGTGATGGTAGTAGCCGAGCAAGGCGGCGCCTATGGCAATGCCGAAAAGAGCGTGCCCGTACGCAAACCCCTGATGGTACTGGCTACCCTGCCCCGGGTACTCGGCCCCGGCGAAACCCTCGAACTGCCCGTCAGTGTCTTTGCTACTACCAGCAAAGTGCGCAGCGCCACCGTGAGGTTGGAAGAAAAGAGTGGCTTAGTGCGCATCGAAGGCGGCGCCAGCCAGTCGGTGAGCTTCAGCCGTCCTGGCGATAAGCTCGTACGCTTCAACTTAGCCGTAGGGGAAAATGTGGGTGTCGCCCGCTTTAGCATCGTGGCCGAAGGCGCCGGCGAGCGCGCCACCGAAGACATTGAAATACAGGTGCGCAACCCCAACCCCATGCTAAGCCGCACGGCCGGCTACATCCTCGAACCGGGTCAGGAAACCACGCTGTCTTACCAGTATTTTGGCACAGCCGGCGACCGCTCCGCCACGCTGGAAGTAGCCAATATGCCGCCCATCAACTTAGGGTCGAGGCTGCAATACCTCACCAGATACCCTTACGGCTGTCTGGAGCAAACCCTGTCGGGCGCATTCCCGCAGTTGTACTTGGCCAAGCTCATCGACC
>CAYOTJ010000060.1:4977-7076 GCA_964406855.1 uncultured Saprospiraceae bacterium | reverse complement strand
TCATCGACCTGCCCGAAAGCCAGAAAGAAAAAATCCCCCGCAACATCAGTGGAGGGATCAACCGACTGTCGCAGTTTCAAGTGGCGGGAGGCGGCTTTGGCTACTGGCCCGGCAGCGGTGAGGCCGATCAGTGGGCCACCTCCTATGCCGGTCACTTCCTCATAGAAGCCCAATCCATGGGTTACAACCTGCCCCCGGCCATGCTCGACCGCTGGATCAGTTTCCAACAGGCTGCCGCCAGAAAATGGGACCCCTCCTTAGCCAAATTGGGCTATGTGCGCCGTGAGAGCTATGAGCTTAGTCAGGCCTATCGCCTTTATACCTTAGCGCTGGCCCGCAAACCCGAGCTGGGCGCTATGAACCAACTGCGGGCCCAGGCCAAGCTCGGCGCAGCCGCTCGCTGGCGACTCGCCGCGGCCTACGCCCTCGCAGGCCAAAGTGAGCCGTCCCGTGAGCTCATCCGCAACCTCGACGCCGATGTGCCCGCCTACCGCGAGCTGTTCTATACCTATGGCTCCGATACCCGCGACCGGGCCATGATACTCGAAGCCCTGCTGCTGCTCAAAGATCAGCAACGCGCCGGCCAATTGGTACAGCGCTTGGCCAAAGAGCTCAATGCCGACGCCTGGATGAGCACCCAGGAGACGGCCTTCGCCCTCATGGCCATCAGCAAATTTGTAGGCGAGGCTGAAACCAGCGGCAGCTTTTCCTTCAGCTATCAGGATCAGGGCCAATCGCTCGTAACCGGCAACTCCGACCGCCCCCTCATGCAGGTGCAACTCCGCGACCCCGGCAATAGCCAACAGCGCAGCATTAAGGTCAAAAATACCAGCCGGCAGAAGCTGTTCGCCACACTCATTACCGAAGGGCAGCCCCTCACCGGCGAAGAGCAACCCCGGTCGAGCAACCTCCGCCTTAGCGTGCGTTATACCGATACTCAGGGCAATCCCATCAACGTGGCGGCTCTGCCTCAGGGTACCGACTTCATTGCCGAGGTGACGGTAGTACACCCCGCTGCGCTGGCCTATCCGTTCCCGGAAATGGCGCTTCGCCAGGTTTTCCCCTCCGGCTGGGAGATTGGCAATGCCCGTATGGATGCTCTTTCCGCTCAGGCTGAGAGCAGTATGGACTACCGCGATTACCGCGATGATCGCGTACATACCTTCTTCGACCTGCCCGAACGAGCCACCCACACCTATCGCGTATCGCTTACCGCCGCCTATCGCGGTCGCTTCTACCTGCCTGCCGTCACTTGCGCCGCCATGTACGACAATTCCATCTACGCCAACTCCGCCGGCGAATGGGTTGAAGTTGTAGCGCCCAAGGGGTCTTAATGTTTAAAGTAAAAAGGCTGTGGATCATCGGCATCTGTCGGTGATCCACAGCCAATAATACCTTCATTCGCAGCTTACTAAGGCCCATTCGCAGCCTTATGCCAAGGGTTACCTAAGCGTACAGTAGCTTTAGTGCCTCAACCACTAAATGCTATGAAACTGTACCCGGCTTTTACTATCCTCCTCACAGCCGCCAGTGCGCTGGCTTGTTCCTCCATTTCAGCTCAGGCTGCCGGCCTGATTGCCGGGCTTGTTCTCGATGAAAAAAATGCCCCTGTCGAGCTGGCTACCGTGCTGCTTAGAAACCCCGGCGACACCCTCATCCTTGCCGCTGCCTACACCGAGGCCGACGGCAGCTATCGCTTTGAAGCTTTGCCCTCTGGCAGCTACTTCGTCGAAGCCGGCTTTGTGGGCTATGCCCGCCAGCCCGGGCCCGTTGTAACGGTAGGCGCCACTGCCATCGCCTACCCCAACCTGCAACTACAACCCGACGCCGCCCTGTTGGAGCAGGTAACCGTAACCGCCCGAACCCCTTTTATTGAGCGTAAAGCCGACCGTACCATTGTTAATGTCGACGCGCTGCTCGCCAATGCCGGCAGTACCGCCCTCGAAGCCTTAGAGCGTTCGCCGGGCGTATCGCTCGACCCCAATGGCGCCATACTGCTGCGCGGTCGGGCAGGGGTACAGGTGTTCATCGACGACAAACTGACGTACCACAGTGGCGAAGAGTTACAAAACTACCTTCGCTCATTACCCGCAGGCAGC
>CAYOTJ010000060.1:0-4967 GCA_964406855.1 uncultured Saprospiraceae bacterium | reverse complement strand
CGGTAATGCAGGGGTCATCAACATCATTACCCGGCGCAATAAAGCCCCCGGTTTTAACGGAAACATCAACCTCAATGCTACCCAAGGCCGCTACACCCGCTCGAACAATAGCCTGAACCTCAACTTCAACCAGGGCAAAATCAGCGCATACGCCAACCTCAACGCAGGCCTAATGAATCGCTTTCAGGATCTCAACATCAACCGCTATTATAAAAATACAGATCTCAGCCCCGCCTCCTCCTTCAATCAAAACTCCTACATAAAACCCTATGGCCAAAGCGTCAGCGCCAAGTTGGGCCTCGACTACTACGTCTCCGATCATACCGTAGTCGGCCTGTCTGTCAGGGGGCTATCCAATCCCAGCGGCTCTGATACCGACAATACCGCCCGACTGCGCGACGCCGACGGACGGCTCGTACAAACGGTACTAGCCGACAATACGGAAGAAAACACCTTTTCCAACGCCGCCCTGAACCTCAACTTTCGCCGCAACCTCGACGACCGGGGCAGTCGCTTTATCCTCGATGCCGACTATGTCGTCTACAATGCCGATGCCAATCAGGTATTTCTCAATGACATCTTCGACAACCTCGGCCAGCTAACCTACAACGACCGCATTGACGGCCGCCTACCCTCCAACATCTCCATCGCTGCCGCTAAAGCCGACTATACCCGTGCGCTGGCGCGGGGCGCCAAAATCGATCTGGGCTGGAAATCCGCTTTCACCCAAACCGATAACGAAGCCGCCTACAACAATACCATCGATGGTGTGACGAGCATCGACTATAACCTCAGCAATCGCTTCCTCTACGATGAGTGGATACATGCCGCTTACCTGAACTATTCCGCAACTTTTGGTCGCGTAGATATTCAGGCAGGTTTGCGCGCTGAAACCACTCGCCTGGAAGGCAACCAGTTGGGGAATGAGCAGCGCCCCGGCGAACAATTCGTTCGCGACTATACCAGCCTCTTCCCCACAGGCTACCTTACGTGGCGCGTAGATACGGCCGGCCTGCATATACTCTCCCTGTCCTATGGCCGCCGCATCGACCGGCCATTTTTTCAAGACCTCAATCCTTTCATACGCCCGCTCGACAAGTTTACTTTCTACGCCGGCAATCCCAATCTGCTGCCTACCTATGCCAACAACCTATCGCTTAGCCATACCTTCAAAAACGCCATCAACACCACCCTCAGCTACAACCGCTCTACGGATGGCATCAATGAAACCCTCGAAATACGCGACAGCATCTACTACAGCCGCCCCGGCAACATCAGCACGAGTGAAAGCATAAGCCTGTCGGTAGATGCCACTCTGCCCATAGGCAAGTGGCTCACCATCATAGCCTATGCCGAGGGCGGATACCTCGCCTACAGCAGCCCCCTCTACACCCAACAACTCGACGCCAACGGCTACTACGGCTTTTTGTCTCTCACCAATGCCTTCAAATGGGGCAAAGGCTGGAGCGGCGAACTGCGCGCCAACTACAATACCGATGTCGTATATGCCCAGTTGCTCATCAAAAGCTTCGGCACGCTCAACTTAGCCGTCGCTAAAAAGCTACGCAACGACGCCTGGACACTCAAATTAGCGGCCAACGACATATTGTACACCCGCCGCGCCGACGGCATCATCAACAACCTTGAACGCACCGATGCCGACTGGAACAGCCGCATCGACACCCGCGCCCTTACCCTGTCTCTCAGTGCCCGTTTTGGCAGAGGGGCCTCTAACCGCCAGCGCTTCAATGGCTCCGGCTCGGAAGAGGAGCAACGACGGGTGAGAAACTAATTTTCTGAGGCTCCGCCCGCACATTAGCTGAATAAGATGAACGAATGCTCGTTGGTGGTTGTCAGAGAGGGGGCAGACCGACAGGAGCAGGCACGGGCTTACCGAAGCGTGGCGCCCGGCCAAGGGATAAAAGGGAGCTCCTGCGACCGGATAGCCCGGCCGCTGCGCCGCCCGTGTTTGCGCTCAATGGAGTTGACGGCTATACGGGCGGCGCGGCGGTGGCCCCAAAAAGAAAAAAACGTCAATTGGAGGTAGCGTTCTGGCGTCGGTCGCGATTGATGGCGATGCTGGCGTTGAGCTCAAAACCCACCAGCAATACCAGGGCGTTGAGTTGTATCCATAGCATGACGATGATGATGGTGGCGATGGAGCCGTAAAACTTGGCGTAGCTGTCGTAGCGGTTGAACTCGTCGACGTAGAAGGAGAAGGCCCATGAGGACAGCAGCGACAATGCGGTAGCTAAGGTGGTGCCTGGCGAGAAGATGGGAAAGCGGCGATAAGTGGCGGCGCCATAGCGATAGAGGAAGGCGATGCCAAAGTAAAACAGGCATACGATGACCGCCCAGCGCAGCATGGCCACGCCTAATACGCTGAGGCCGGCTAATCGGATGAGGTCGCTAAGCCAGTAGAGAATCTGGTTGCCGAGAATGATAAGCAGCACCGAGGCAATGACCAACGAGCCCAACACCCCGGTAAGACCAATGGCGATGATGCGCTTTTTGAGGGCCGAGCGCTGCTTGAAGGTGGTGTTGTGGTAGGATTTTTCAAAGCTTTGCATCATGGCCAACATGCCATTGGAGCTGAAGTAGATGGCCAGGATGAAGCCAAATGACAGCAAGCCTACCCGGGGCTGGCTGGTGATGTCGTAGATGAAGGTAAAGAGCATTTCGCCGGCCTGACCAGGCATAATGCGCTGGATCTCTTCGTCGAGTATGGTATTAAAATGCGCTAACTCCGGCCAGTAGGCCATAGCGATGTTGAGGATGAAAGGCAGCAAAGTAAATACCATAAGGATGCTGGGAAACAGCGACAAGAAGAAGCTGAAGGCAATGCTGTTGGCGCGGGTGAAGAGGTCGAAGCGCTTGGTTTCTTCGTAAACAAAAACGGCTATGTCGTAGATGGGCGTCTTAAAAAAGCCGGGTAGGGAGCGCACCTTGCTCCACTCGATGATACGCAGCAAGAGGGGATGCTCGTATATTCGCCGTTGGAGGGCCTGCCAGTTGGGTAGCTTAAATTTTTTCAAAGTACGGTCGCAGTTTTTCCAGCAGCATTTCCGGCGGGGGCACGGTTTTTTGTTGCCGGCGATCTACAAAACAGAGTTTCACCGAGCCGCCATTGACTAATTTGCCGGCTTCGTTGAACAGCTCTACGTGGAAGGTGATGGTTTTCTCCGGTAGTTCGCGCAGGGTGGTGCGTATGGTGATGAGCTCGTCATAATAGGCCGGACGCACATAGCGCATTTGCAGGCTCATAACGGGCATGAGAATACCGTGGGTTTCTTCCAGCTCTTTGTAGGTGAGGCCCAGCGACCGAAGCATCTCCACCCGGCCGATTTCGTAGTATTGGGCATAGTGGCCATAGTAGAGGTAGCCCATTTGGTCGGTTTCGCCGTAGCGCACCCGTTTTGCATGGTCAAATGTATACACCTGTCGTTCGTTTTTGGGGCGGGCATTAGCGCCTGCCGCTCACGGTTTTATTAAATTCGGCCGAGATGACGTAGGGGTCTTTGCGCAACCAGTCGATCATCTCCTGAGGCGGAATGATGTTGTTGTCGTAAGTAACCAACCAAAAGTTGCTGCTGGGTGATATGGGCTCTTTGAGTGTCAGATTTTGCTTGCCGTAGGGGATAACCCATACCTGGGGGTCTACATTGGGGGCCAACTGAACGATGATTTCGTTGGCGATGGCGCCGGCGGGCAAACCGTTGCCCTCTCCTACTTCCTGTATCCAGCCGCTGTTGCTTTCGGCGATCTTATCGAGCATATTCTCCAGTTCAATTACCTCCTGAGGGCGGCCTTCCTTGCCTTTTATTTCTTTGGTATTGCCCTCTGCGTCGGTCCAGATGATGGTAATGGTGGGCAGGTCGGGTATCTCGCTGCGGAAGATGCTGGGGTATTGCCAGAGGTTGGCTTCTTCAAAAGCTTTGATGAGGCTCTGAAAGGCAACGGGGTCGAGTTTTTTGGCGTATACGCCTACCTTTTCGGTGAAGCGCTCGCCCTCATAAACGGCGATCCCGTTGGCATAGATGGAAAGTTTGAAGACGGGGCAACTGCCAAAGCAGGGCGCCTTGCTCATTTCAATGCGTTTGACCTGGCCTTCGGTGCGCTTTACCAACGAAGGTTGGCAGGTAGCCGCCAAAAAGAGTAGCGGAAGGCTCAGCAATAGCGCCAGAGATAGGCGGGGCAACTGAGGCAGTTGGTTTGCGATGGGTAGCTTGATCATAGCATTTATTAACTGGTCAGATTGGATTACGGTGCAAACATAAGCTTTTTTGCCGTGCGGCTTACCCCGTCGGCTACTGAGAGGAAGTAAATTCCGGGAGTAAGCCCCGCAACAGGTCGTCGGCCCGACGCAGGCCCTGAGCCCGCCTGGCAGTCTATACGGCGACCATAAACATCAAAAAGGCAGGCCGCCCAGGCGTTGGGGGTATCTACCTCCATCCAGAGGCCCGCGGGGTCTAAGCGGGCGTTCACGCGCAGCGCAGGAGGAAGAGGAGTTGGCACCCGCGCCACGCCGGTAATACATGCGGAGGCATCGAGATAACCGCTGCGCCAATTGGCTATAGCCTCCCGCACGCGGCGCTTCTGGCCGTGCGTAAAAAACAGTAGGCAGGCATCCTGGCTCAAGCCCATGAAATTTTGCGTCATATCTGGCGTACCGCAGGTAAAGCCTGCCCCCAATGGGCATTGATTAAGGTAGGACAGGCTCTGGCAGGGGGTATCCCCTACCCCGTCGTCTTCACCGCAGGCGGGGTTGGCGGCAGGCCCCCAAAGATGGAGCAGGTTAAAGTAATGACCGACTTCGTGCGTAGCGGTGCGCCCCAGATGGTAGGGCGGCAGGGCTGTTCCCGTCTGACCAAAGCGATCGGGCGCTACAAATACGCCATCTTCGGCGACGGGCGCCTGGCCGGGCAGGGTAGCCTGGCCCGCCAGTCCTGAAGGAAAATCGGCTACCC
>CAYOTJ010000059.1:0-11959 GCA_964406855.1 uncultured Saprospiraceae bacterium | reverse complement strand
AGAAGACTCGCCCTGCCCTACTTGCACCCCCCTATGCAACGATGCCTCTAAACCCTCAGTGCCTCTACAACTCAGTGCGCCTAAAAGTTGGAAAAATAAACTTAGATGATTTGGATACTTAAACAAAAGGCCTTTACTTTGTAACATGGCTTCCGCTATTATATAATGGCATACATTCGCATAAGCTTTGCCCAATAGGCAAAATGGTAAAGTAGATTTTGGTGCGATAAAGATGTAAAGGAGTTTCAGAAAATCAAAGTCATATGAAAATATAGTTGTTTTGTAAAAACACACTTCGTATACCGTTCTGATTTTTCAAAGGTACTTGTCTGCACGGGGAAGATGATTTTGTTCAAAGCTTAAATCAACAAGTAAATATGCCTGCACCACAAGAAGTATTTCAGCATCCAGAAAGGTACCTTGACTTTCTGACCAGCCCTGATTTGGAGCGGCTGCATGGACAATATTTTGACTTGAAGGAGATTGTCAACCCTTATCTGAAAGAAAAAATCCAAAAAAGTATTATTGAATGTGTATCTGGCTTCGCCAACTCTAACAAGGAAGGCGGGTTGCTGATTTTAGGAATCAATGATAAGACCAAAGAAATTACAGGAACTAATCATCTGAAAGAAGAGGAATATAACAGCCTGACAGGTTTTGCAGGGCAACAACTTAAGCATCATGCGTGCCAATGTAATGCCTTTTTCCATGAAAACAAGAGGATTATCCTAATTTTTGTACCTTATGAATCCCGTAACATCTGCCAGACGAATGAAGCGCAACCTAAAGCATGGAAAAGGGAAGGCGCAAAATGTATTCAGTTTAAACAGGAAGACTGGGAATATTTCCGCAATCGAAAAGATCCTGGTCTATGGGAAGCTCAGCCCTGCGCACCTTATGAAGAGCGTTTTTTAGATAAGCCTTTGTTTGAGGAGTTCAAACAAGGCTGGCTTGACGGTAGTGAAATAGCAACCGCATTCAGTGTTGAGGATGTTTTGGAGAATGCAGGCGCCATTGTCGAGCATCAAGGCAAATGGTGGTTTACCAATGCCGGTTTCCTGTTTTTTTGTAGCAACCCGCAGCGACTTTTTCCAAGCGCTTATGTGCGTTTTCTAAAATACGAAGCCAAGTTGCAAGATCGCCCCAATCCCGGCAATACAATAGGAGAAAATGAATTTAAAGGCTCATTGCCTGTAATGGTGCGCAAAATAAGGGACTGGGTGCGAGAAGCGAACTGGTTCAAGCGGTTTACCTTTCGGGCGCCAGACGGCTTCAGTTTCGCGCATGAGGATGAATATCCGCTCATCGCCGTTGGAGAAGCCATCGTAAATGCCATTGTGCACCGCGACTACGCACTTCAGACGCCTATTGACTGCTGTACCTACACGGATGCCTTTCAGGTACGTAACGCGGGCGGAATAATCCAAAATCAGCAAACACTACCAAAAGAATTTGAACTGGGCACTGTTGAGGTACGCTCCTATGCCAGAAATCCTAAAATGGCAGAATGGTTCCGAAAAATGCCCGATGAAGAAGGAAGACCTTTCGTTCGTCGGTTAAGCGAAGGCACAAAACGGATGGTTCTTGAAATGCAACGCATGTCTTTGCCCATGCCTCGTTACCAAACTAATGGCGAGACGCTACTTACCTTTTTCAACAACATTGAAGAGCGAAGCAAGCGTTTTTTTACACCGGATGCACCTTTGCGAAGTACAAGCGAGTACCTTAACTTATTTGAGATCCGCTTTACTGAAAATACGGAGGGGTATGACAAGAGCATTCTGTTGAAAGAAATTCTGAGCGTTCTCAAAGACAATTTACAAGCTCGTGGCTGGTATGTAGATAGATATACAAAAGGAAGGTTAACGGTACATCAACGCCGTGATGTTATATCGTTAGGCAACGCAGCAGCCGAAAGCGTATGCAGTATTTTCCGGGCGTACGTATTGCAAGTTAAAGTGCTGAATGGCCAGTTTTATTTAGCCATTGATTATAAGGCAGAACTGAAAAATCGGATTCTACTATACAACTTACCTGAGCAATTCAGGCGTGGTATACAACAATCGGGCATTGTTCGTTATCATGACAGGTGGGAAAACTGTTTTATCAGGCATGTAAAACAGGAAACGGCAATCGTATATTTGACGGACTACGATACGGAAGTTGAAGTTGGATTGGATAGCGTATTGCCAAATCTTGGCTTGGCTCAAATCCAACAAAACATCAATGACCAAAATGTGACCTCTTTTAACTTACAAAACAAATTAAAAGAGGCCAGTCTGCTGACCCTACCCAACGCGGCTATCGAACGAGCTCGGCTAACACTTGGGGCAGCTCGCGCCATTGCAGATTTAGGAGTTTTAAAATTCAATGGGTACAATTTTTCAATAAATGCCCAGCCTACCTTTTTATTGACAGGCGAGAAATCTATTTCCCCTACCAACTCTTCGCCAGTTTTGAGTGTTTTTCACGATTTGCAAGAACCGCAAGTTACTTTTGGTAACAATCATGGTAGCGTCAATATTTTAGAAGGTCTGAATAAATTCGGCTCTTATGATACCTCTCCAAAAACCATCACTATTGTGCCTGTTTGCACAACTGAAGAACGTCAACAAATGGCGGAATTAATTTTGAGACTTCAAACTGGGAAGTACAAATATGAAGGTTCAGAGCGGACATTTGGGGTTAAGTTTATTTACGAAACTATCTACACTACCCCAACACATACGGATATTGAAAAGGAATGTGAACGCATCATCCAACAGCATCCAACATGGGAAGGAGACAGTACCCTTTCCAGAATTTTTTTGGTCTCCGTCCCTAACAACAAATATGCTTTGGATGACCCAAACTCCCCATATTTCGGTATCAAACAGTTTTTGCTTGAACGGGGTATCCCATGCCAAATGCTGGATACGCCAACCTTACAAAATCCAGATTGGAAAGATTTGAACCTATCGCTAAACCTTGTTTCAAAATGTGGCTTGGTTCCCTGGGTGCTTTCCGAAAGATTGCCAGAGGCTGAGTGTTTCATTGGTATGGCTTACACTACCACAAGAAATAGTAGAAACCGAGAAAAATTGATGGGCTTCGTCAGTGTATTCGATGAATATGGAAAATGGCGATTTTATAAAGGTGATTCTGTCTTTTCATTTGACAAAAAAAAGGAATACTTCGCAAAACTTATTCCGAAGACATTACAAGAACTGACTAATCTACCGGAAAATGCCCGAATCCACTTGCACTCAGCTTCGCGCTTCTCAAGAGAAGATGAAGATACAATTATGGCCGCAGCTAAAAAAATCATGCCCAAGGCACGGTTTTCATTTGTCTGGTTAAATGATACCCATCTACTTCGAGGTTACGACAACAGTAATGTAGGAGGAAGTCTAAGCAGAGGGAGTTACGTCAAACTCTCTTCAAAACGCTTACTATTGTCAACAACCGGCTACAACTTATTCAAAAAATCTATGGGTACACCGCGCATGGTGGCCGCAGACATTCATACGACCGGAGAGGTGGATTTAAGGCTATACGCAAAACATTTACTATCATTGACTAAACTAAACTGGGCATCCACGAATGCGCTGACAGGAGAGCCAATAACCACAAAATATGCTTCAAGTATCGCATATCTGACGGAAAAATTCATCCAGCGAAAGGGCGATTTTAGATTACATAAAGTATTGGAGAAAACTCCCTGGTTCATTTAAGCAATTGAGTGTTCCTGTAAAACGTTTTAAATTCACTTCTGATTAATTTTAAAAACAAAAAGACTAAATCCTCAACCTCATCCTCAACTTACACTGCGCCGGCACAGCCATTTGCAGCATTGCGGGGGAGCTTTTGATCTCAACAATAAACATTTTTCTTACTTTAGCTGCCACCAAATAAAATAACATTTCGGCTAACGTATGAATAACCGTTTATCCGCTTCTTGGGCGGCCTTATGCCTGCTGGTGTTGGCTGCTCTGCCGCTGGGCGCGCAAAGGCGAAGCGCCCGGCCTTCCAACGGCGCCACCACTGCGGCCCCCACTACCCTCAGCTATGACCAAAAGCGCTACGAAAGCCTGCAATGGCGCTGCATTGGCCCCTTCAGGGGCGGGCGCTCGGCAGCGGTTACGGGCGTGCCCGGCAAACCCAACCTGTATTACTTCGGCGCTACGGGCGGCGGCGTATGGCGCACCACCGACGGAGGGCAAACCTGGGAAAACATCTCCGACGGCCACTTCGGCGGCTCCATTGGGGCCATTGACGTGAGCCTCTCCGACCCCAACATCATCTATGTGGGCGGGGGCGAGGTTACGGTTCGCGGCAATGTGTCTTATGGCTACGGCATGTACCGCTCTGAAGACGGCGGCAAAAACTGGCGCCACATCGGCCTGCCCAATTCGCGCCACATCCCGCGGGTGCGCATACACCCGCGCGACCCCAACCTCGTATATGCCGCCGTACTGGGCGATCTCTTTCAGTCGAGCGACGAACGAGGCGTGTACCGCACCAAAGACGGCGGCAAAAGCTGGGAGCGCATCCTCTTCGCCAATGCCGATGCCGGCGCCGTTGATCTGGCGCTCGACCCCAACAACCCCAGGGTCGTCTTTGCAGCTACCTGGCGCGTGCGCCGTACGCCTTACAGCCTCGAAAGCGGGGGCGAAGGCTCCGACCTCTGGAAAAGCGCCGATGGCGGCGATACCTGGACCAAAATCACGGCCAACAAAGGCCTTCCCAAAGGGCTGTGGGGCATTGTGGGCATATCCGTGTCCCCCGTCAACAGCAATCGGGTATGGGCCGTCATCGAAAATGAAAACGGCGGCGTATACCGCTCCGACGACGGGGGCGATACCTGGGCTAAAGTCAACGACGACCGCGCCCTGCGCCAGCGCGCCTGGTATTACACCCGCATTTATGCCGATACCCAGGACGAAGACATCGTTTATGTGCTCAATGTAGACTATCACAAAAGCACCGACGGGGGGCGCACCTTCAAGGCCTACGACTCGCCCCATAGCGACCACCACGACCTTTGGATAGCGCCCGAAGACAACCAGCGCATGGCCATTGCCGACGACGGCGGCGCCCAGACCACTTTTGACGGAGGCGAAAACTGGAGCACTTACCTCAATCAGCCCACTGCCCAGTTTTACCGCGTCGTGACCGACAATCACTTCCCCTACCGCATCTATGGCGCACAGCAAGACAACAGCACCGTGCGCATCCTGCACCGCTCCGACGGCGCCTACATCACCGAGCGCGACTGGGAGGAAAGCGCCGGTAGTGAAAGCGCGCACCTCGCCCCCGACCCCCTCAACAACAACATCGTCTATGGCGGCAGCTATGGCGGATACCTCAGCCGGCTCGACCATACCAACCGCCAGGAGCGGGTCATCAACGTATGGCCCGACAACCCCATGGGCTATGGCGCCGAAGGCATGAAATACCGCTTCCAGTGGAACTTTCCCATCTTCTTCTCGCCCCGCAACCCTCAGCGCCTCTACGCTTGCAGCAATCGCCTGCATGTATCTACCGACCAAGGCCAAAGTTGGAAAACCATCAGCCCCGACCTCACCCGCAACGATACCGCTAAACTGGGCCCCAGCGGAGGCCCCATCACCAAAGACAATACCGGCGTAGAATATTACTGCACCATCTTCGCCGCCGCCGAATCGATCCATGAGGACGGCGTCATCTGGACGGGCTCCGACGACGGCCTCATCCACCTCACCCGCGACGGCGGCCAAAACTGGACCAACGTCACCCCCACAGGTATGCCCGAGTGGATGATGATCAACAGCATCGACATCGATCCCTTCAACAAAGGCGGCGTGTATGTAGCCGGTACCCGCTACAAGCTCGGCGACTACCGCCCCTACCTCTACCGCAGTAAAGATTATGGCAAAACCTGGACCCTAATTGTAGGCGGCATCGATCCGGCGCACTTCACCCGCGTGGTGCGCGCCGACCCTGCCCGGGCGGGCCTGCTTTATGCCGGCACTGAAACAGGTATGTACATCAGCTTCGATGATGGCGCCAGTTGGAAGTCTTTCCAACTCAACCTGCCCACCGTGCCCATCACCGACCTGACCATTAAAAACAATAATCTTATTGCAGCTACCCAGGGCCGTAGCTTCTGGATGATCGACGATCTGACGCCCCTGCATCAGCTCAGCAGCGAAGTGGCAGCCGCCAATCAGCACCTCTATCGCCCCCTCGATGCCTACCGCATGGGGGGCTTTCAGGGGCGACCCAGCAAAACGCAGGGCCAAAACCACCCCGGCGGTGTAGCGGTACACTTCTTTATTCAGCAGTTGCCTCCCGACAGCGTTCCCGTCAAGCTGGCTTTCTATGAGGCCGATGGCGATCTCATACGCGAGTTCTCCACCAAAGCCGAAAAGGACCGGGACAAACTGACCCTGAAACCGGGCGCCAACCGCTTCAACTGGAACATGGCCTACCCTGAAGGTACCCGATTCGACGGTATGATCCTGTGGTGGGCAGGCGTCAATGGCCCGCGGGCCATACCCGGCGACTACCGCGTGAAGCTCACCGTGGGCGATCAGGAGATGGAACAACCTTTCCGCATTCTGCCCGACCCGCGCTCGACGGCCGGCCCGGCCGACTATCAGGCGCAATTCGACTTCATCAAATCGGTACAGACCAAAGTCAGCGAAGCGCACCAGGCCATCGTCGACCTGCGCGATCTGCGCACCCAACTCAAAGGCTACAGCGACCGCCTTGACAAAGACACCCAACAAGTGGTTATTGATAGCGCACAGGCCATCATCAAGCGGCTGACGGCTATAGAAGAAGCCCTATACCAAACCAAAAACCGCAGCGGCCAGGATCCGCTCAACTATCCCATAAGGCTCACCAATAAGTTGGCTCACCTCAATGCTCTCACCAGCGTTGGCGACTTCCGGCCCACAGAAGCAGCCTATGCCGTAAAGGCCGAGATGGATGCCGCCATCGATGCAGAACTGGCCCGATACCGGCGCATTCTGGCCGAGGATGTGCCTGCTTTCAACCGCATGATCCGCGACAGGGCCATAGACGCCATTGTGCCCAAACCCGCGGAAAAATAGCGTCGTCAGAAAAAAAATGGGCGCTTTGTGATGCATATTACGGAGATTGCAGCCACATTGCGCCCACTTTTGCTGCAACAAAGCAAAAATGATTATGACGCTGAATGATGTTTTAAAGCAACCTGGCACGAGTATCATAGACGTGCGCGAACCCTTCGAATACGCATCCGGTCACTTAGAAGGCGCCATCAACATTCCGTTGGGCGAAGTGCCGATGCGGTCGCAGGAAATCTGCAAATTGAGCAAGCCCATCGTCGCCTACTGCCGTAGCGGCATGCGCAGCGGGCAAGCCGTTACTTTCCTGAAAGGACAGGGCTGCGAGGAAGTATACAATGGGGGCGGCATCATGGATCTGTTGGCCGTAGCCCAGTAAAATTTCTTTGTTTGGTATTCGCGAGGGACCTTTTGATGTAAACTCCGGCATGCCGGATCACCCAAAGCGCTGCAAGCAGTCGAACACCCGCGCTAATGCAATGTTTGACTACTTGCGCGCTTTTTATTTTTTAATGCTGTTTTCTTATACTTCTTTCATAGACAACTGCACCCGCTTGCGCTGGATGTCTACCTCCAACACTTTCACCTGTACTTCCTGATTCAGGCTAAGCACATCCGCCGGATTTTTAACAAATCGATTGGCAATCTGAGAGATATGCACCAGCCCCTTTTCTTTGATGCCGATGTCGATGAATGCGCCAAAATTGGTGATGTTGGTTACAATACCCGGCAGCACCATACCGGGTTTTAGGTCTTCAATGTCCTGTACATTCCCAAAATCGAAAGGTTTGGCTTGCCCGCGGGGGTCTAAGCCAGGTTTGGCCAACTCAGCCATAATGTCTTTGAGGGTAGGCAGGCCTGCGTCTCCGCCGGCGTAGTCCTGGAGGCGAATGCGCTTACGGAGGTCTTCGCGGCTGATAAGCTCCTTGAGGTCTACCCCCAAATCAGCAGCCATTTTTTCTACCAGCGCATAGCGCTCCGGATGTACGGCGGTATTGTCTAATGGATGGTTGCCTTCTCGTATGCGCAGGAAGCCGGCACATTGTTCAAAAGCTTTTTCGCCCAACCTGGTCACCTTCAATAGCTCTCTGCGCGAGCGGAAAGGGCCATTGGAAGCGCGATAACTGACGATATTTTGAGCCAGCACAGGCCCCAGGCCCGACACATAGGTAAGCAGGTGC
The DNA here is from genome assembly GCA_964406855.1 of uncultured Saprospiraceae bacterium. Classification (GTDB taxonomy): domain Bacteria; phylum Bacteroidota; class Bacteroidia; order Chitinophagales; family Saprospiraceae; genus JAUMBM01. The sequence continues at coordinate 3,705 of CAYOTJ010000059.1, read as the reverse complement.
TTGCTGGCCGTATTGAGATTAATGCCCACACTGTTAACACAACTTTCTACCGTCCGGTCGAGGCTGTCGCGCAGCATGGTCTGGTTGACATCGTGCTGGTATTGCCCCACGCCAATGCTTTTGGGATCAATCTTAACCAATTCTGCCAACGGATCCAACAGGCGACGGCCAATGCTCACCGCCCCTCTGACGGTGATGTCGTGGTTGGGAAACTCTTCGCGGGCCACCTCGGAGGCAGAATAAATGGAAGCTCCAGCTTCGTTCACTACAAATATATCCATTGGGCGATCGTATTCTACCCGGCGGCAGAAGGCTACCGTTTCACGGCTGGCCGTGCCGTTGCCTATAGCGATGGCCTGTATCTGAAAGCGATCCACGAGATCTTCTACTTTCATACGGGCCGAAAACTCATCGTTTTGGGGCGGATGCGGGTAGATGGTGTCGTTGTGCAGCAGGTTGCCGCTTTCATCTAAACATACCACCTTACATCCTGTTCGAAAACCGGGATCAATGCCCAGCACCCTCCGCTGCCCCAGCGGAGCCGACAACAGCAACTGACGCAAGTTGGTGACAAACACGTCTATGGCTTCGCGGTCGGCCTTTTCCTTAGCGGCATGGCGAAATTCTGTTTCTATTCCGGGCGCCAGCAAGCGCTGGTAGCCATCGTGCAAGGCTAAGCGCACCTGCTCGGCAGCGGCGCCTCGCCCTTTTACAAAACGCGATTCCAGCGCGGCCAGCACGGGCTCGTCTTCCGGCCCTACCACCACGCGCAGCATACCCTCTGATTCTGCCCGAAATATAGCCAGCATGCGGTGGCTTGGGCATTTGCTCAAGAGTTCGTTATAATCGAAATAATCGCGGTATTTGGCGCCCTCTTCTTCTTTACCGCGGGCTACCTTGGCGCTTACTCTGGCGCCCTTCTCAAAGGCCGTTCGCACCGAGTGACGGGCAGCCTCGTCTTCGCTGATGAGCTCGGCAATGATTTCGCGGGCGCCTTCCAGCGCCGCGTCAATAGTAGGTACGTCATCGGTGAGGTATGGGTCGGCTAAAGCTTCGAGGTTATCGTTGCGCTGTTCCATAATCACTAACGCCAAAGGCTCCAGCCCGCGCTCGCGGGCAACGCCTGCGCGGGTTTTTCGCTTGCGCTTGTAAGGCAGATAGAGGTCTTCAAGTTCGGTAGCGTCATAGGTTTGCTCAATGCGCCGGCGAAGGTCGTCGGTTAGTTTTCCTTGCTCCTCAATGGAAGCCAGGATGGAAGCGCGGCGCTTTTCCAACTCGTCCAATCGGCGGGAAGCCTGCTGAATATCGGCCACCTCTACCTCGTCGAGCTCTCCGGTGGCTTCTTTGCGATAGCGGGCGATAAAGGGAATAGTAGCGCCTTCAGCCAACAGTTTTACTACGGCGGCCACCTGGCGCTCGCTCACCTGAAGTTGCCGGGCAACAATTTGTATGTGCGTTGTATTCATCGCTTAGGGATGTTTGGTTGGGGGTGCGAAGATAACAATTCCTGTCGGGTGCAGCCGGCGATAGTTCCTGAACAACTAGAATTTCGCCTGTGCGCACCTATCTATGTTTTGGGTGTAAAGCCCCCCGGTAAACTGCCGATCTATACAGAAAACCTGCCGGCACAAACTATAAAAGCCCGTATCTTTGGGGCATAAAAGCATTCCGATCATGAAGCAAAGCCCCTTACGCGGTTTCACTTACGCTGTGCTGGCGTATCTTTTTTTGGCCTTTGTCTGGTGGTCGGTACTGTTATTTACCAAAAATCGCGATGCCCTGCTGGCCAAAACGGAACTGCTTAAAATCGGCATGGTAGCCGAAGGGATTATCAAAGAGGAAACCGAATTTTATGCCCACCCCCGCTATCATGCCCTGAAGAAGCAATACGACCGCCAGGAATATATGATTATCGGTGAGTCGGTGGTGCTTATTCTCAGTGTTCTTGGAGGCATCTATATCATTTACAGCGCCTTTAAGGGAGAGATGCGCTCGGCCCAACAACAGCGCAATTTCCTGCTGTCCATCACCCATGAACTCAAGTCGCCCATTGCCGGCATACGCTTAGTACTGGAAACCCTGCTCAAGCGCGAGCTGCGCCCCGAACAGATACAACGCTTAGGCGACAATGCCCTCAAAGAAGTAGATCGACTGACTACTTTAGTGGAAGATCTGCTGCTATCTGCGCGTTTAGAAACGGCCTACCAGCCACACATACAACCCCTTGACCTCGACGAGCTGCTGCACGATTCCTTCCAGCGGGTAGCGGCCAAGCATACGGATTTCAACTGGCAATATCACTCTGCCGACCACATCCCCATGCTACGAGCCGATAAAACAGGGCTCGTCTCCGTAGCTACCAACCTGCTGGAAAATGCAGCCAAGTATTCCAACCCACCTGCAAAAATTACACTCAGCCTACACAGCCTCGACAACCAAGCTGTAGAAATTCGCGTTACGGATGAGGGAATAGGCATCGATCCTGGTGAAAAGCGGCATATTTTTGACAAGTTTTACCGGGTAGGCAATGAAGATACCCGAAAAACCAAAGGCGCAGGCCTGGGGTTATTTATTGTCAGGGAAATTGTACGGGCGCACCAGGGAAAGATCAAGGTAATGGACAACCAACCCCAAGGAACGATTTTTAGCATAACCTTGCCTTTGTTGCCGGCGCCCGAACAAATAGCGACAGCTTACTAAAAACGATAGATACCGCTATGTTCAGAATACTAATGGTAGAAGACGAGGAAAGTATCCGTGAAACCATAAAACTCAACCTTGAACTTGAGGGCTATGAAATGGTTACGGCAGGCCACGGCCGCGACGCCATGCGGTACGTGAATGACCAGCATTTCGATCTCGTCATCCTTGATGTCATGCTGCCGGAAATTGACGGCTTCCAGATTTGCGAGCAAATACGCCTCACCAACCGCGACATTCCCATCATCTTCCTGACAGCCAAAGACACTGCTCAAGATAGAATTGCAGGGCTTAAACGAGGCGGCGACGACTATCTCACCAAGCCTTTTGTATTAGAAGAACTGCTACTACGCGTGCAAAAACTCATTGCCCGAACCAGTAAGGCGCCCGAAGCCACCGTAGACATCTACGAGTTTGCAGGCAACCGCGTCAACTTTGCCACTTTTGAAGCCGAAGGCAGAAATGGCAAATTCAACCTTACCAAAAAGGAAGCTATGTTGCTCAAATTACTCCTCGATCGCAAGGGGGAAGTAGTCAGTCGACAGCAAATTCTTCAAACCGTCTGGGGCTACGACGTCTATCCCAGTACCCGTACCATCGATAATTTTATACTGTCGTTCCGAAAGTATTTTGAGCAAGACCCCAAAACCCCGGTTTTGTTCCATTCCATTCGTGGCGTAGGCTATAAGTTTGTGGAATAAGGAGCGCTTTCTTCGACAATTCCGGGGCGCTGGTCTGGTTTTTTTGATCTCAATCGGATAAATGCCCTAATTTAGTGCGCAAAATTAGACTAACAGGCATTATGACCAAAGATAACAAGGCAATTTTCGGAAGCCACCACGGCCTGGACGACCGCAGCGTAGACTCGTTAGTAAAGGCATTGGAAAGAGAGAACCTCCCCGGCTTTGACTATCTCGAATTCAAACAGGCGCTCTACGCTCTCCAGCAGCTCAATATGGACGAAGCCACTGCCTTTCGCTCTGCCTTTGCCACAGCTGCTACCAT
>CAYOTJ010000058.1:0-11969 GCA_964406855.1 uncultured Saprospiraceae bacterium | reverse complement strand
GGCGAATTTGGCTTAGCCGAAGCTCCCGACATCATCGCCCAGGCCCGGGCGCTGGGCCTCGATGCCGTGCAGGTCAACATGCTGGCCCCCGCCGAGCTCATCGCCACCCTGGCGGATAGCGGCCTGCCCGTACTTGTCGAATGTGTAGTAGCGCACTATGCCGAAGCCGACGAGATAGAAGCCTGGCTCCGGGAACGCGCGCCTTATACGACCGCTTTTATACTCAACTTCGTCAAAGGAGGCATTGCGTGGGACGATCTGGCTGCCGGCTCGCCCATTGGCCTCAATAGCCTGCGCCAGTGGGCAGCACACTTTCCCCTCCTCCTCGAAGTGGAACTGGGCTCCATCCTCCCCACCGACGCCTGGCGCCAATTGCCCGCCCTGGGCTTTAGCCTCCGCGGCGGCGCTGAAGAAAAAACCGGCTATAAAAGCTTCGACGAACTCGATGAATGGTTTGACGCCTGGGAGGAGTAAGGGCCTTTTTGCCCGGCCTGGGTTTTGTTGGGGGTACGACCCGCAGAACAAGCCTAACAAACGAATCTGTATGTGCCCAAAACCTCGCAGCAGTTCTGCAATAACAATTGCGTCCCTTTTCACAAAAATCCCTATTTTTGTAGAAAAAACAGACTTTGTCTAACAACGAGTTGCATACCGTACTCTCTTCCCGGGTATTCGTCGACGTCATCCTGCCGCTGGCGCTCGAAAAACCCTATACCTACTACGTGCCCGAGGCCTGGGCGTCTCAGGCGCGGTTAGGCGTGCGCGTAGAGGTACAGTTTGGGCGCCAGAAAGTGTATACCGGCTTAGTGATGCGGGTACACGATCGGCATCCCGAGGGGCAGCGCATAAAAGCCATCCTCTCTGTAATAGACGACAAGCCCATTGTGACGGCCCGCCAAATCGAGTTTTGGCAGTGGATGTCCGATTACTACCTCTGCTCCCTGGGCGAGGTGATGCACGCTTCCCTGCCCGCCAATCTTAAATTGAGCAGCGAAACCCGCATTACGCTGGGGCCGCTCTTCCACGACGATGCCGCCCAACTGAGCGACAAAGAGTACCTCGTAGCCGAGGCGCTCACCCTCCAACAAGAGCTCAGCATCGAAGACATCCAGGGCATACTGGGCCAAAAAACCATCTATCCCATCATTCGGCAACTGCTCGACAAGCGCATCATCTACCTCCAGGAGGAACTCCAGGAAAAATACCAGCCTAAGATGGTCGGCTGCGTGCGCTTGGCCGAGCCTTACACCGACCCCGGCCAATTAGCCGCCGCCTTTGCTTTAGCCGAGCGCTCAACCCGCCAGACGGAAGCCCTCATGGCCTACATCCAATTGGAAAAGCAGCAACCCTTCATACGTCGGCAGGAGATCATCCAACTGGCGCGGGCCGACTATGGCGTGCTGCAGGCCTTGGTGCGCAAGGGCGTATTTGAGCTCTACGAGCGCGAAGTTAGCCGACTCGGCAGCTACGAAGAAGAAACCGTGGAAGCCGGCGAGCTGTCGGAGCAGCAGGCGCAAGCCCTCGCCGCCGTTCGCGAAGGCTTAGCCGCCAAGGGCGTGGCGCTGCTGCATGGCGTTACGGGCAGCGGCAAAACCCGGGTATACCTCGAACTCATCCGCGAGCGCATAGCCGCCGGCGAGCAGGTGCTATACCTGCTGCCCGAAATAGCCCTCACGGCCCAGCTCATCGAGCGCTTGCAGCGCTTCTTCGGCAACGACATTGCCGTATACCACTCCCGCCTCAGCCACAACGAGCGCGTAGAACTCTGGAACGACGTGTTGGCCGGAAAATCGGTGCTCATGGGCGCCCGCTCGGCCCTGTTTTTGCCCTTCAGCAAGCTCAGCTTGGTGGTCGTAGACGAGGAGCACGACCCCAGCTTCAAGCAAAACGACCCCAGCCCCCGCTACCAGGGTCGGGATGCAGCCATCTATTTAGCCCATTTGCACGGCGCCAAAACCCTGCTGGGCACCGCCACCCCTTCGGCCGAGAGCTACAGCAACGCCCTGGCGGGCAAGTACGCTCTGGTGCGCATGAGCGAGCGCTTCGGCGGCTTGCAAATGCCCGAAATAAAGTTAGTCGACTGCCGGCGCGCCATGCAGGAACAACGCCTTCACGGCCACTTTTCGGCCGAGCTCCTCGACGCCATCAAAGCTACCTTGGCCCGGGGCGAGCAGGTAATCCTGTTCCAGAACCGCCGCGGCTATTCGCCGGCCTACCGCTGCGACACCTGCGGCTGGCATAGCGAGTGCATCCACTGCGATGTGTCGCTCACCTACCACAAGCACGCCCATCTGCTCAAGTGCCACTACTGCGGCTATAGCGCCGGCCTGCCCCAGGCTTGCCCGGCCTGCGGCAGCAAGCAGCTCACCCTCCAAGGCTTTGGCGTGGAAAAGGCCGAAGACGACCTCAAAATATACCTGCCCGAAGCCCGCATAGCCCGTATGGACGCCGATAGCGTGCGCGGCAAAAACGCCCATAGCGCCCTCATCAACGAGTTTGAAGAAGGCAAAATTGACATCCTCGTGGGCACGCAAATGGTAACCAAGGGCCTCGACTTTGAAAAGGTAGGTTTAGTAGGCGTGCTCAGCGCCGACCAACTGCTCCACTTTCCCGATTTTCGAGCCACCGAGCGGGCTTTTCAGCTCATGACCCAGGTAGCCGGCCGCGCCGGCCGCAAGCACCGCCGCGGATTAGTGCTCATACAAGCCATGAATACCGCCCACCCCGTGTTGGCCGAGGTGCTCAGCGCCGACTTCGAGGCCTTCGCCGGGCGCGAGCTGCGCGAGCGCCGCGATTTTCACTATCCGCCCTACAGCAGGCTCATTCGCATAACCCTCAAACACAAAGACCCCAAGGTCGTCAACGAGGCCATGCTCCGCTACAGCCGCCAGCTCAAAGAAGCCCTCGGCGATTGGGTGCTGGGGCCGGCAGTGCCCTATGTTGGGCGGGTGCGCAGCCTCTACCTGCTGGACCTCCTCATAAAACTCGACCGCGACGCCCGCAAGATGCAGTTTGCCAAAGCCCAAATTCGCCTCGCCGGCGAGGCGCTGTACGCCGCCGGCGGCTTCAGCAGCGTGCGCGTCAACGTGGATGTAGATCCTTATTAAAGCGTTTTTTTTGGGGGCCCGCCGCATAACGCCTTCCTTCGTATTACACCTTGCGCGGCGCCGCCGCGTCCGCCGTCGCTTCGCTAGTCGGCTCAATCTTCGCTACGCTCTTCCGGGTAAACGTCTTCCCCACCACGTCTTCGCTGCGCTCTTCCGGGTAAACGTCCTCGCTATGCTCGGCCGGGTAAACCTATTATGGCTGCGCCTACAGCCTCCCTTGGGGGGCGGCTGCACGCGCAGCCATACCGCTCACCCCCTGGCCCGGCCAATCGAGGCGTTTTGCCGGGGCTGCGCCGATGGGCTCATCTTTGTGCGCTTTTATAGTTTGCGCTGGCAGGTTGTGTACGTAGACGAGGAGGCTAAACCAAACTGTGCCTGTTGCCGCGATGAGTGGGCCATAAGGCCGAAACCCCCTTCGCGCGTAGCGCCGGTATGCGCCCGGGGCAGGGATGGAAGCGGTATACCCGCCCGGCTCACCCATTCAGCCGGGTAAACCCTCAAAGGCGGGTATAAGAGCGGACAGCCCGGCGCCGCCCGTGGTGTAACCGGAGTAAAATGCGCTGCGGCGGCCCCCCTGATCAGCCGGTTAGCCCATGCTCAGCGCCTTTTCTTCATCGGCCATAACAGTATTGGTCTCTTCGGCTTCTTCCTCCGCTTCATCTTTTTCGACGCGCAGGTTGCCGATGATAAATTCCTGGCGGCTGGGGGTATTTTTGCCCATGTAGTATTCGAGGATGGACTCGATGTCGGTGTCATCTGTCATCACCACCGGTTCGAGGCGGATGTTGTCGCTGATGAAGTCTTTGAACTCGTCGGGGGAGATTTCGCCTAAACCTTTGAAGCGGGTGATCTCGGGTTTGCCGCGCAGCTTCCTGACGGCGGCGTCGCGTTCGGTTTCGCTGTAGCAGTAGAAGGTCTGCTGCTTGTCGCGCACGCGGAAGAGGGGCGTTTCGAGGATGAAGAGGTGGCCCTGGCGCACGAGGTCGGGGAAAAACTGTAGGAAAAAGGTGAGCAATAACAGGCGGATGTGCATGCCGTCGACATCGGCGTCGGTGGCGATGACTACGCGGTTGTAGCGCAGTTCTTCCAGGCCGTCTTCGATGTTGAGGGCGTGTTGGAGGAGGTTGAACTCCTCGTTTTCGTAGACGATTTTTTTGGTGAGGCCGAAGGTGTTGAGGGGTTTGCCGCGAAGGCTGAACACGGCTTGGGTTTGTACGTCGCGGGCTTTGGTGATGGAGCCGCTGGCCGAGTCGCCCTCGGTGATGAAGATGGTGGTGGCTAAGCGGATGTCTTCTTCTACCTTGCGGACGCCGTCGCTGAAGTGGATGCGGCAGTCGCGGAGTTTTTTGTTGTGGAGGTTGGCTTTTTTGGCGCGCTGGTTGGCCAATTTCTGGATGCCGGCGATTTCTTTGCGCTCGCGCTCCGACTGGAGGATGCGCTTTTCGAGGGCGCGGGCCTGTTCGGGGTGGCGGTGGAGGAAGTTGTCGAGCTGTTCGATGAGGAAGTTGCGCACAAAGGTGCGTATGGAAGGCTGACCCGGGCCCATGTCGGTGCTGCCGAGCTTGGTTTTGGTTTGCGACTCGAAGACGGGTTCTTCTACCTTGAGGCTTACGGCGGCGATGACGCTGGCGAGGATATCGCGGCGGTCGTAGTTTTTATTGAAGTGTTTGTTGACGGTTTCCACGAGGGCTTCTTTGAAGGCGCTGAGGTGGGTGCCGCCCTGGGTGGTGTTCTGGCCGTTGACGAAGGAATAGTAGACCTCGCCGTACTGATTGCCGTGGGTCATGGCGATTTCGATGTCGTCGGCGCGCAGGTGGATGATGTCGTAGCGGAGGTGTTCGGGGTTGGTGCGGCGCTGGAGGAGATCGAGCAGGCCATTTTTGCTGAAGAAGGTCTGGCCGTTGAAGTTGATCTTGAGGCCGGCATTGAGGAAGGCGTAGTTCCAGAGCTGGCTCTCTACAAAGTCGGAGCGGAAGCGGAATTTTTTGAAGACGCTGTCGTCGGGATGGAAGGAGATTCGGGTGCCGTCGGGTTCGTCCGATTTGGCGAGCTTATGGTCTTTGGCGAGCTCGCCCTGGGCGAATTCGGCAATTTTGGCTTTGCCTTCGCGCACCGACTGTACCTTGAAGTAAGAAGACAGGGCATTGACGGCTTTGGTACCCACGCCATTGAGGCCTACGGATTTTTTGAAGGCTTTGGAGTCGTACTTACCTCCGGTATTGATGCGGGATACGCAGTCGATGACTTTGCCGAGGGGGATGCCGCGGCCGTAGTCGCGTATGTCTACCATTCCTTCATTGATGCTGACGTCGATGACTTTGCCGTGGCCCATGACGTATTCGTCTATGGAGTTGTCGATGACTTCTTTGAGCAAGATATAGATGCCGTCTTCGGGCGAAGAGCCGTCGCCTAACTTGCCAATGTACATGCCTGGGCGTAAACGGATGTGCTCCTTCCAGTCGAGTGAGCGAATGTTTTCTTCGCTATACGTTACTTCCTGCGCCATTTTATCGTGGTTATTGAGGGTCAAAAATTGCCGCAACAAATTTAGGCAAATGTAGGCAAATAAATCAACATTTTGTGTTTAAGGGGACTTATTTTAGCCTGTTCGCTGTTTTTAAGGTTGTATTTCACAGGTAAACGGTGGGTATGGGATTAAAAGTGGCTTTGTATGAAAAAAAAATTGCGCATTTAGGTGCGATATTCAACATTAGCGTTATATTTGCCATCGTTAAGAGCTACAGAGAGAAAAAACGGTTTATTACACTCCCCCCGTCCTGCTAATAAAGCAGGAGTCTACCTACCATTGATAAGGCTTGGTTTCTACCGAATGGTCATGTATTTCGGCTACTGACGCATTGCATTAATGCTCCAAGCTGTACATTTTTGCCAATTCGTGAAACCTATTTTCCATTTGACCGTAAGAGCAATAACGATAAGGCGATTGGATTGTATGTGATTTCACAGGAACCGTTTCAAGTGTATACTTAAATCGGTTTTTGGGATGGCCTCTCTTTCATGAACAATGAAAGGGGGGCTTTTTTGTTTATGCCTTCATCAGTTAAGGCCATACTCCTGCCGGGTAAGGCCAAAGAGCGTAATGTCTTCGCGCGCGCCGGAGGGTTTGCGATACTCAGCGCGCAGGTCGCCTTCCCGGCGGAAGCCCACCTTTCGGGCGAGGCGCTGGCTGGCGGCGTTCTCGGCCAATGTTTTCAGGGCTATTTTAACCAATTGGAGTTGTTTGAACCCAAAGGTGACCACTCTGGCCATAGCTTCCGTCATGTATCCTTTTCCGGTATGCCGATGATCGAGGAAGTAGCTGATTTCAGCACGTTCGGCTTGCCAGTCGAGGTCGGTAAACCCGATAAACCCGATGAGGTCGGCCTCATCGCTGCGCCAGATGCCAAAGAGGTAGTCTTCCTGTAGCAGCCAGGCTGCCAGTCGGCGGCGTATAAATGCCTCGGCTTCATGCGGGTGGGTAACTTCTATGGCCAAGGGGGCGAAATGATCCTGTATCTGTGCGGCATTGTTTTGCAGCAGCTCAAAAAACGCGCCGCCGTCGCCCTCGCGGAAGCGGCGGACGAGCACCCGGTTGGTGAGTAGCGCAGTATCGACGGTAAAAAGATGCGGTTGCATAAGCGAGTAGTGGATAAGATTGGGGACAAAAACATTAGGAATGGCTAACCCCCGATTCCAGCAGGCCTAATATACCCGAGGTAGTATCGAGCGAAGCCTCAATGCCGATGGGTAGGGTAAACTGCTCGGCGATATGCCCGAACGACAGGCCGTACAATACGGGCGGTCCGAGATCGGCTAAGCGTTCGGTAAGGGTTTCAAGCAGGGTGGCCGAGCGGTCGTCGGGGCCGGGCTGGCAGTCGGCAAAGATACCTAATGCAATACCTGCTGCCTGATGGATGGGCCACACCTGACGCAGGTGGGTGAGCATGCGATCGATGCGATAGGGTTTTTCGCCCACATCTTCAATGAATAGAATTTTGCCGCGCACATCCGGCGCATAGGGCGTGCCCACTAAAGCTTGCAGCAGGGTGAGGTTGCCGCCTACAAGCCGGCCTGAGACGCGCCCGCTGCGGATAACCTGCATTTTATAGTGGCTGTCGGGGTAGAGGAGGTTGCCGGGAGCGGGCAGCAGCAGCGTGGGATTTCGGCCTTCTATAATAACTTCTGCGAGCCGATCGCGGGTGTAGGCAGGCCACTCGGCCGCCGCTACGGGGCCGTGGAAGGTTGCGATGCCGGTTTGGGTATGCACAGCATTGAGCAGGGCCGTAACATCGCTGTAGCCGATGATGATTTTGGGGTTGCGCCGGAAGAGGCGGTAGTCGATGGAAGGCAGCAGCCGGGTGATGCCATAACCGCCGCGGGCGCACCAGATGGCTTTTACCTGGGGGTCGGCGGCCATGTCGTGCAGATCGGCGAGGCGCTGCTCGTCGGTACCGGCTAAAAAGCCGTTGACCTCGGCTAAGTAGCGGCCGGGTTTTACCACTAAGCCCATCGACTCCAGGTTGGTGTAAGCCCGCTGTATGCCTTCGTCGGTGAGCGAACTGGCGGGTGCAATGAGGCCTACGGTATCGCCCTTTTTAAGGGCCGGGGGCTTGATGCGTTTTCGGGCCTGAGCGCTGGTGTTGGCCGCGCCCGCCAGGGCCGGGGCTGCTAAGGCCGCAGCGCCTGCCAGCAAACGTTGGCTGAATGTACGTCGCCGCATACGAATGGTTTTGGTGCAAAAATAGGTTTTTTTAGGCATTCGACGCGGCTTGTAAAAGAACAGCCCGCCCCGGATGCGCCCCAATCTCATTATCTTTAACCCCAAACTATCCGGCAACAATGACAAATCATCTCACTCCCATCGCTATTGCGCTCTGTATGGCGTTTGTCCTGATGGCCGCGCCGAGCGCCGCTCAACACATAACCATCATAGGAGAAATGCGGAATGTGATGTGGCGCGGCCAATTGGCCGGTACCATTGACTTGGATACCCTGACGCATCGCGAGCACCTATATGGGTTGGGGCCGCTGGAATACTTGGCCGGCGAGTTGCTGATCCTCAATGGGCAGGCTTACCAGTCGAAGGTGCTGACCGACTCGACCATGCAGGTGGAGGCCTCCTTTAAGGCCAAAGCGCCATTTTTTGGCTATGCGCACATACGGGACTGGACCCCGCAACGGCTGCCCGACAGCGTGCGCACCCTGCCGCAATTGGAGTCTTACCTCGATCAACTCACAGCCCGGATGCCCCGGCCATTTATGTTCAGGCTGGAAGGCCGCGCAGCAACCGCCTCCATACACATCGTAAACCTGCCCCAAGGCGCTGTAGTGCGCTCGCCGGAAGAGGCGCACCAAGGCCTGCAACACTACCCGCTGACCGACGTGTCGGTGGAAATCCTGGGCTTTTTCTCTACCGGGCACAAGGCCGTCTTCACCCACCACGATACCTTCATGCACCTGCACCTCATAACCGCCGATCGCCAAATGATGGGCCACTTAGACGAGCTCGCCTTTGGGCAGGGAGAAGTATGGTTATATTTGGGGAGGTAGGTTGTATTCTCAACATTTTTTTGTACCTTTCGGCGTTTTATACACACCAAAACATTTTTCTGCCGTGAGCTTCCAACTGCAATCTCCTTATCGGCCTACCGGCGACCAGCCCCAGGCCATTGCGCAACTGACCGAGAATCTTCAACTGGGCGAAAAAGCTCAAGTGCTGCTCGGCGTTACCGGCTCGGGTAAAACCTTCACCATGGCCAACGTCATTGCGCAGGCCAACCGGCCTACCTTAGTGCTCACCCACAACAAAACCCTTACGGCCCAGCTCTATGGCGAGTTTCGCGACTTTTTCCCCGATAATGCCGTAGAGTACTTTGTTTCTTATTACGATTATTACCAGCCGGAGGCTTATATCGCCGTCACGGATACCTACATAGAAAAAGACCTCCAAATCAATGAAGAGGTAGACCGCCTGAGGCTGCGCGCTACCTCCAACCTGCTCTCGGGGCGGCGAGACATCATCATTGTAGCTTCGGTGAGCTGTATCTATGGCATGGGCAACCCCGAAGACTACAAAGGCGGCATCATCCGGCTGCAAAAGGGACAAACGCTCTCCCGAAACGGCTTCCTTTACAGCCTCGTAGGCAGCTTGTACTCGCGCACCGAAACCGACTTCAAGCGCGCCACCTTCCGCGTGCGGGGCGATACCGTAGACATCAACCTGCCTTATGTAGAGTACGGATACCGGGTGACGTTCTTCGGCGATGAGATCGAATCCATAGATATGATCGAAGTGGAGAGCGGCAAGCGCATCTCCAGCATGGATACGGCAGCCATCTTCCCCGCCAACTTATATGTAGCCCCCAAAGAGCGCCTCAACCAAATCCTGCATGATATAGAAAACGAGCTCTTTGCTCACGTCAAATATTTTGAAGAAGAGCGCAAATATGCAGAAGCCAAACGGGTACAGGAACGCACCAACCTCGACCTGGAGATGATGCGCGAGCTGGGCTACTGTAGCGGCGTGGAAAACTACAGCCGATTCTTCGATGGCCGGGCCCCGGGCACCCGGCCCTTCTGCCTCCTCGACTACTTCCCCGACGACTACCTGCTCATCGTCGACGAGAGCCACGTAACCATCCCCCAGATACGGGGCATGTACGGCGGCGACCGCGCCCGCAAACTCAGCTTAGTACAGTACGGCTTCCGGCTGCCTTCGGCCATCGACAACCGGCCCCTCAACTTCTCAGAGTTTGAGTCGCTCATCAATCAGGTGGTATACGTGAGCGCTACTCCGGGCAACTATGAACTGGAGCAAACCGGCGGCGTCATCGTAGAGCAACTCATACGGCCTACAGGCCTGTTAGACCCCAAAATAGAGGTCCGTCCCAGCCTAAACCAAATCGACGATCTGCTGGAGGAAATCACCGAGCGCAACCGCGTAGGCGAGCGCACCCTCGTAACCACCCTCACCAAACGTATGGCCGAAGAACTGAGCAAGTACTTGGCCAAAGTAGGCATCAAAGTCCGCTACATCCACTCCGAAGTGGATACCTTAGAGCGGGTAGAGATCCTGCGCGACCTGCGCCTCGGCGAGTTTGATGTGCTCGTCGGCGTCAACCTCCTCCGCGAGGGCCTCGACCTGCCCGAGGTGAGCTTAGTGGCCATCTTAGACGCCGATAAAGAAGGATTTCTGCGCAACGAGCGCTCGCTGACCCAGACCGCCGGCCGCGCCGCCCGTAACGTAAACGGCCTCGTGATCTTCTATGCCGATACCATCACCGACTCCATGCGGCGTACCATTGAAGAAACCACCCGACGCCGATCGGTGCAAATGGCCTACAACGAGGCCAACGGCATCACGCCCACCACCGTGGGCAAAAGCCGGGAGGAAATCCTCAACCAACGTTCTATTCTCGACATCCGCGGCGCCAAGCCGGTATACATTGAGCCCGAGCAGCCCAGTATTGCCGCCGACCCCGTCGTGGGCTACATGACCCGCGAGCAACTGGAAAAGTTAGTGGTCGAAACCGAGCGCAAAATGAAGCAGGCAGCCAAAGACCTCGACTTCATCACCGCAGCCCAGCACCGCGACGAACTCTTCGCCCTCAAAGAAAAGATGAGGCACTTGGTATAGCTCAAACAGCAGCCATAGGCCCCTCGCCCTGGCGTTTGACCTCCGTCATCACAAACGAACTCTGTACCCGCCCGATGTGGTCAAGCGCTGCCAACTTCTGCGTAATAAACCGCTGGTAGGCCGCCATGTCGGGCGCTACCACTTGTAGCAGATAGTCGAATTGACCCGCAATGTGGTAGCAGGCAACCACCTCGGGCAGGGTGCGCACATCCTGCTCAAAGCGCTGAAGGTAAGCCGTCTGATGCTCCTTCAGCAACACGTCGCAAAAGGCCATCAGCCCCAAGCCTAACTTCTGCCGGTCGACGAGGGCCGCATAGCCCAAAATGTAGCCTTCTCGTTCCAAACGCTTGACGCGCTCAAAAACCGGCGTCGTGCTCAGGTGCAGACGGTCGGCTAACTCTTTGTGCGTGAGCTTGGCGTCCTGCTGGAGCAGGTCGAGCAGCGCCAGATCGGTGGAGTCGAGGTTGCGCATGGAGAATATTTTTCCTGAGGTTGGTTTTGAAAGTCGAAAAATCGGATTTTTTTTCTGTAATAGGAAATTAAAAAGATTGATTTTCTAATTAAAGCCAGCCTGTGTGGAATAAAAATCCAATCCCTTAGCTTTGTCTCATTCTTCACTTGTTGCTCAAACCCACAGCTATGTCCGACAAAGCCATGCACCCCTCCAGTTTGATGATGTCTTACGGCTACCGGCCCGATTGGTCGGAAGGCGCCATCAAATGCCCTATCTTCCAGACATCCACTTTTGTGTTTAAGAGCGCCGAGGCAGGTAAAGCCTACTTTGAAGTCGCCTACGGCCTGCGGCCGGCCGCGCCGGGCGAGCAACAGGGCCTCATCTACAGCCGCCTCAACCACCCCGATCTGGAGATACTCGAAAACCGACTTACCCTCTGGGATAGAGCCGAATCTTGCGCCGTCTTCAACAGCGGCATGGCGGCCATCAGTACCGCCCTTACGGCCTATGTGCAGCCCGGCGACCTCATCCTGCACAGCGAGCCCCTCTACGGCGGAACCATCCATTATCTTGAGCACGTGCTCTCGCGCTTTGGCGTAGAAGTGATGGGCTTCGGCCCCCAAGATACCGAAGAGACCATCGCCCGCCGGCTGGAAGCCTCCGGCAAAGCCGACCGCTTGGCCATTGTATACGTCGAAACGCCCGCTAACCCCACCAACGACCTCTTCGACCTGGCGCTTTGCCGCCGGCTGGCCAATCGCTTCGAGCGCCC